>CAZESW010000046.1:0-8924 GCA_964514795.1 uncultured Alistipes sp. | reverse complement strand
GATGCTCGCGTGACGATACTCGGACATCTACAACGCGGCGGTTCTCCGACGGCGATGGACCGTATCCTGTCGTCGCGGCTCGGTGCCACGGCTATTACCGCGCTGAAAGAGGGCCAGCGCAACGTGATGATAGGAATCCGCAACGGCGAGATGGTCTACGTTCCGTTCTCGCAGGCACTGAACCGTACCAAGAATATCCGCCGCGAGGATATAGAACTCGTGAAGATGCTTTCGATATAAACATAACCCCGAATCTTGAATAATGAAGAACGTAATAGGAATCGGAAACGCACTGACCGATATGCTCGTCAATCTGCAATCGGATACGGTGCTCGCTTCATACGGCATCGCCAAAGGCTCGATGTCGCTCGTAGACAGTAATCTGCAATCCAAAATCTCGAAATCCGTCGCGGGATTTCCCTACTCGCTTTCGCTCGGCGGCTCTGCCGACAACACTGTTCGTGCGATGGCGCGTCTGGGTACGCCCGTAGGATTTATCGGCAAGGTCGGCTGCGATACTACCGGCGACTTTTTCGAGCAGGCACTCGCCAATCTCGGCATCAAACCCGTGATTTTCCGCGGCCGCAACCGTTCGGGAAAGTGCGTGTCGCTGATTTCGCCCGACGGCGAGCGGACGATGCTCACGCACCTCGGAGCAGCCGAGGAACTGACGAGCGACGAAATAAGCCCCGAAATATTCAACGGCTATGACTGCCTCTATGTCGAGGGCTATCTCGTGCAGGACCACACGCTTATCGAAACCGTAATGCGTGTGGCGAAACAGCGCGGACTTAAAATAGCCGTCGATTTGGCGAGCTTCAATGTCGTCGAGGAGAACCGCGGGTTCCTGCGCCGGCTGACGGAGGAGTACGTCGATATTCTCTTCGCCAACGAGGACGAGGCGAAGGTTTTCACCGGCGAGAACGAACCGGTGAACGCATTGCAGGCGATTTCCGAAATCTGCGACCGTACGATTGTCAAAATCGGCATGAAGGGCGCGCTGATTAAACACGGCAGCGAGGTAATTCATGTCGGAATCATGGCTGCCGCGAAACGAGTCGATACGACCGGTGCGGGCGACTTCTACGCCGCCGGTTTCCTCCATGCCCTGTGCGAGGGTCTGTCGCTGCGCCAGTGCGGAACGATAGGCGCCATCACGGCCGGCAAGGTGATAGAGGTCGTAGGTACGACTTTGGGCGAGGAGGCCTGGCGCGACATTGCTTCGCTAATCAAGCGAGTGAAAACCGAAAAATATCTGTTCTGATGAAGATTTACCGTTTGGCGGCAGTCGCCGCAATGACGTTCGCCGCCATGTCGGCGGTTTCGGCGCAGAATGCCGAACGCAAACTGCTGACTATGGAGGATGCGATTCTCAACCGTTCGCTCTATCCGCGCAACTGTAAGATAGAGTGGAGTGCGGAGAATCCGAAAGAGTATTTCGCCGTCGAGGATGGCAAACGTTATGCCGTCGATATACGTTCGGGACGCCGCCGCGAAATCGGAATGCCCGAATCGGCGGAACCGACCGCGAAACCTCATGCCGAACTGCGCGAAAACAATATCGTCTGGGTAGCGGCCGACGACTCGGAGCGCAAGATAACCGATTTCGCCGACAAAAATATCGTCTGCGGAGCATCGGTTTCGCGCAACGAATTCGGCATCGACGGCGGTCTGTTCCCGTCGCCCGACGGTTCGCGTCTGGCATTCTATGTCAAGGACGAGTCGCGCGTTACGACATTCCCGCTGCTCGACATCACGTCGCGGACGGGTTCGCTCGTCGAGATAAAATATCCGATGAACGGCATGGACTCCGAGCGGATTTCGGTCGGGGTGTACGATTCGGCGACCGACAAAACCGTTTGGCTCGATGTTACGGATTTCGACGACGAACGCTATATTACCAATATCACATGGTCGCCCGACGGCGGCTCGATTTATGCGCAGGTGCTCGACCGTGCGCAGAAGAACGTGCATCTAAACCGATACGATGCTGCGGACGGCAGGTTCGTCGCAACGCTGCTTACCGAGTATAACGACCGCTTCGTCGAACCGCAGTTTCCGCTTTATTTCCTCCGCAACGACTCCGACAGATTCATCTATACGACCGACAACCGCGACGGATTCCGCAATCTCTATATCTGCTCCGTTTCGGCAGGTACGGTTTCGCGGTTCACGACGACCGACGCCGACGTGAACTATGTCGGACAGGACGACCGCGGCGGCATCTACTACTATTCCGCCGAAGTTTCGCCCGTCGAACGCCATCTGTTCCGCAAGGATTTGCGGACAGGACGCACGGTGCGTCTTACGCCCGACGAGGGCTGGCACACGTGCTCCGTTTCGCCGGACGGCCGCTGGTTCGCCGACAACTATTCGTCGCTGAACGTTCCGCGCGTGGTCGCTGTCGGCTCGACCGACGGCAAGTTCCGCCGCGAGATATTCCGTGCCGACGACCCGAGCGAAGGCTACAACTTCTGTCCGATTGAACTGGGTACGGTGCGCAGTGCCGACGGCATGTACGACAACTGGTACCGCCTTATAAAGCCGCTCGATTTCGACCCGGCGAAGAAATATCCGGTTATCCTCTATGTCTACGGCGGCCCGCATTCACAACTCGTGCGCAACGACTTTCAGGCTTCGCTGCGTCGCTGGGAGATGTATATGGCGCAGCACGGCTACGTGGTGTTCGTGATGGACAACCGCGGGACTGTCAATCGCGGTGCCGAGTACGAGAAGGCCATTCACCGTCAGTGCGGCAAATGCGAAATGGCGGACCAGATGGCGGGCATGGAGTGGCTTATGTCGCACGACTGGGTCGATAAGTCGCGAATCGGAGTGCACGGCTGGTCCTACGGCGGATTCATGACTATTTCGCTGATGGTCAATTATCCGGACGTGTTCAAGGTCGCAGTCGCAGGCGGACCGGTGATAGACTGGAAGTGGTACGAAATTATGTACGGCGAACGCTATATGGAGACCGAAAAGAGCAATCCCGAAGGTTTCGCCGCAACGTCGCTTATTCCTCGCGCGAAAGACTTGAAAGGTAAGTTGCTGATATGTCAGGGCGCAATCGACAATACGGTGGTATGGCAGCATTCGCTCAATTTCATCGACGAGTGCATCAAGAACAACGTGCAGGTCGATTATTTCCCTTATCCGCGTTCGGAGCATAATGTTTTCGGCCGCGACAGGGTTCACCTTATGCAGAAGGTTACCGATTATTTCGATAATTTCCTTCGGTAGCGATGCGCCATAGCAGGCAATCTGCTGCGTTGTTTTCGGCATTCGGCATCGGTTACATACGTTTAGTATGCTCCCTCAGCCTCAGCCTTAACGCCTTGCATATTACCTACTCTGGCACATCGCAGTTTACGGCTGGTGCGTGATAACGGGCAACCTGCTTCGTTGCATTCGGTGTTATAAAGTATCGCGGCGGTTTTAACCGCCGCGATACTTGTCATTAGGGACCTTAAAGACCTTAAAGACTTTAACAACTTTAAAGTCCTTATTCCCTTCCCTCCTTACAACTCCTCCAACCTCGCGAGAATCTCCGAAAAATCGGAGTGCGAGTCGGCGAAAGCATCGTAGGAGTGTTCGGTATGTCCGTCCTCCGGAACGTCCGAAATCATCTTTACCGCCACGACCGGTATTCCGCCCAGTTCGTTCGCCGCAATTACTACCGCCGTGATTTCCATGTCGAAAATCGCCCGTTCGGTGCCGAAACGCTTCTTGATTTCGCCGACCGAAGCCGTATTGACGAACGAATCGCCGGTGAATACGGTTATTTCGTCCCTGCCGCGAAGAGCGAACGGGTCGGTGAGTTCGGGAATGAATCCGTCCGGTATGTCGCAGTCGTGATAACGCGCTGTCGATGGCATGACTATCTCGCCCTGACTGAATCCGAGCGTTCCCGCAGCGAATCCGATTACGGCTATCATGTCGAACGGCTTGTCTGCTTTCGCAATCGCAGCCGCCGTGTTCGCAGCCGCCGCAGCCTTGCCAATTCCGCTGCGGATGACGGTGTAGGTGTGGCGGGTCGATGCCGCACGACCGAGCGCGGCAATCATGTTGGCATTTTCGCGTTCGGTCGGTGTGATTATCAGTATGTTCATCGCCGGTTACAGTTTTTCGAGTACGTCTATGTATTTGCGCATCGCCTCGTTGGTCTCGTCGATTGCGTAGAGCGACGGATTGCCGCACTGTATCTCGTTCAGTCCAACTATGTCGTCGGTGCTTCGTATCGGGAACACCTTCTTGTAAACATTTATCAGTGCCGCCTTTATGTCCTCCGCCTCGACGTTGTTCATGGTCGAGAGATAGAATCCCGTCTGACAGCCCATAGGACAGAACGAAACTATGCTCGCTCCGATTTTCTCATCCAGACGCAGATGATATGCCATAAGGTGTTCGATGGTGTGTACCGCACCTGCACACAACGGCGCATGTGCCATAGGTTCGCAGAAACGCAGGTCCCACGAACGGACGGCGAGTTTGTCGTCGATTTCGTAAACCGACCGCAGATACAATCCCTCTTTGAGCGTCCGATGGTCTACATCGAACGACGATACTACCGATTTCTTCATTGCAGTGTATTTTTGTTTATATGTTTTCTATCTTCTCGGCCATTCGCCGATTTCCATGTCGCGAATCTGTTCGCCGTCTATCGTGAACCGTACCGCTGTGCGCACGCTGTGGAATCCGTAACAGCCAGCCGCCCCCGGGTTGATGTGCAACAGCTGATAGACGGGGTCGTAGATTATTTTCAGAATATGCGAGTGCCCGGCGACGAATATTTTCGGATGCGCCGCCTGAATCTTGCGCAGTGCCTGCGGCGAATAGTGCCTCGGATAACCGCCGATATGGGTCATCAGTACCGAAACATCCTCCGTCTTGAAATATTCGAATTCGTCGTAGGTGCGACGCGTCATTCCGCCGTCGATATTGCCGTAGACAGCCCGCAACGGTTTGAATGCCGCTATCTCGTCGGCGAGTTCGAGCGACCCTATGTCGCCCGCATGCCAGATTTCGTCCACGTCTTTCAGAAATACGCGCAGTACCTCGTCGAACGTGCCGTGAGTGTCCGAAATAACTCCTATGCGTTTCATCCTTCTATTTCAATTCGGGTTGCTGGTCGTATGGCTTGTCGTAATTCGCCGAAAGATACTCTCTGATTCCGAACGATGTAGGCTGCGGCTCGATGTCCATATCGACTACCGTTTCGGTAACCTGCAACCGCTGCCCCTGCATTATGTAGGCGTCTATGAATTCGAGTATCTCCTTGTGGTTCTTTATCATCGGCTCCTCTGCCATTATGTGCGAACGGTATGTCGCCGAATAGAAGCAGTAGGGTGTTCCCATCTCTCCGAACTGCTCGGCGAGAATCTTCGAACCGTAAAATCCGACTCCGAGCAACGCCGCCTTTTCGTAAGGCACGTTCCGGTCGGAATTGCCGTGAAACAGCATAACGGGACACGGCGTCGTCTTCCATTCGGGTTTGCCGCTCATCGAGAATATCGCTCCCGCGAACGATATTACACCCGCATAGTTGAAGTCAGCAGGCAGAATCTTCGCCATCTCCGTGCGGTTGCAGATGTTGTTCTCCGCCTGCAACGACGTTATCGCTCCGGCACTCGAACCGCTGACTACGATTTTCGAGGTATCGATATTCCATTCGTCGGCATGGTCGAGAATGAATTTCGTAGCCGTCAGTACGTCCTCGACCGCATAATCGACCGCATTGCGCATCGTCCGTATCGTCTCTATCAATCCGACCGACTTCGAATCGTAATCGGGCGACTGCGTGGCTTTCAGCCCGAGCCGGTAATCGACCGAAACGACGTCGTAACCGTTCGCGGTCAGCGCGTCGAAATACGGAACGTATTTTTCGGCATCGCGCACTCCTGCGGCGAAACCTCCGCCGAATACGAAAATCACGCACGGACGCTTCCCTTCCGCCTTGTCCGAAACATAGCGGTCGAGCCATAACTCCTCACCGCCGTTTACGGCATATTGCATCGTATATTTCTGTGTCTGTGCCGTCAGCGGAGCGACGGCGGCCGCGAGTATTGCCATAATCGTAAGCAGACGTTTCATATTCCTATTCGTATTTGTTTTTCCATAACTGACGAATCCTCTGCGCAATCTTCTCCTCGCTCGGATTGCCCGTGTTCGGGGTGTAGAACTTCTTGCCGACGAGCGTGTCGGGCATGAACTCCTGCTCGGCGAAGTTGCCTTCGTAGTCGTGCGCATATTTGTAATCCTTGCCGTAGCCTGCCTCGCTCATCAAATCCGTAACCGCATTCCGCAGATGAAGCGGCACGGGGCGGTTGGTCGTATCCTTGCCGACGAACGACAGAGCCGTGTTTATCGCCATGTAGGCGGAGTTGCTCTTCGGTGATGTGGCAAGATATATCGTTGTCTCGGCGAGAGTTATTCTCGCTTCGGGCATTCCGATTTTGTGCACCGTGTCGAAACATGCGTTGGCGAGCAGCAGCGCGTTAGGATTTGCAAGCCCTATATCCTCCGAAGCGAGTATCACCAACCGTCGGGCGATGAACCGCGGCTCCTCTCCACCTGCCAACATGCGTGCCAGATAGTAAATCGCGGCGTTCGGGTCGCTGCCGCGCACACTCTTTATGAACGCCGAAATCACATCGTAATGCTGTTCGCCGTTCTTGTCGTACAGCGCGATATTCTGTTGCAGGGCATCGGTTACGCTTTCGTCGGTTATAATCACCTTGCCCTCCGTCGCTCCGACGATTATGTCGAGTATATTCAGCAGTTTGCGTGCATCACCGCCCGAAAAACGGAACAATGCCTCACGTTCGCGCACCTCGATTGCGCGCTTTTTCAACTCCTCGTCGGTCGTTATGGCACGTTGCAGCAGACCGTCGAGTTGCTCGTCGTTCATCGATTTCAGAATGTAGACCTGACAGCGGCTGAGCAGCGGCGAGATAACCTCGAACGAAGGATTTTCGGTCGTCGCGCCGATGAGCGTTACCGTTCCCTGCTCGACCGCACCCAGCAGCGAATCCTGCTGCGACTTGTTGAAACGGTGTATTTCGTCGATGAACAGCAGCGGGGTAGCCGAGTTGAAAAACTTCTGACGCTTGGCGGATTCGATGACCTCGCGCACCTCCTTCACTCCGGACGTAACGGCGGAGAGCGTGAAGAACTGACGCTGCAACTCGTTGGCGACAATCTTGGCGAGCGTGGTTTTGCCTACGCCCGGAGGACCCCACAGAATGAACGACGGAATGTTTCCCGCCTCGATGAAGCGGCGGATAACTCCGTTTTTACCTACGAGATGTTCCTGCCCGATGTAATCGTCGAGCGAATGCGGTCTTAATCTTTCGGCAAGCGGTGCGGACATGATATTGCAAATTTATAAGCCAAAGGTAAGCAATTTTCGTGAATATTACCTATATTTGCGATAACATATTGCAAACACGGAGAGTGTAAGTTTATTCCCGATAAGCGAACGTAGGCAGTCGGCAGTATGCCGCTGTGGAAAGATGCCGTGATGCGCAATAATGACAATGGCGGACCCCATGTTGCTACACTCCTCGGTGAGACGCTTTTAGATTGATTTTAATGTAAAATTGCATATATTTTCCAAAAAAGTAGTATAATAATATGAAAAATCGGCAATATGTTCCAAACCCGACGGATACGTCGAAAGTCGAATTGCCTGCGGATTTGGCGGAACTTACAGAACAGATGGCGCGCAATGTCCACGAAGTGTGGGCGCAGACCCGTATCCGGCAGGGGTGGAGTTACGGCGCGACGCGCAACGACGAGTTGAAGCAGCATCCGTGCCTTGTGCCATACGAGGATCTGCCCGACTCGGAGCGCGAGTACGACCGCAATACGGCTGTCGAAACGCTGAAATTTATTCGCTCCCTCGGATACAAGATAGAAAAAAAGTAAATCCCGTAGCCCTCATTACACCACTATGTACCCACTTATAGAGAACCGGCAGATTCGTGTTTTCGTATCCTCGACTTTTCAGGATATGAAGGAAGAACGCGACTATTTGATGAACACTATTTTTCCACGGCTGCGCAAGAAAGCAGCCGAACGCGACGTGTCGTTCGTTGAACTTGATTTGCGTTGGGGAGTTACCGAAAAAGATGCGCAAAGCGGCAAGGTTGTGCAGATATGCCTTAACGAAATCGACAACTCCCACCCGTTTTTCATCGGATTGTTGGGCGACCGTTACGGCTGGTGTCCTCCTGCGGAGATTCTCAAACAAGACACCAATCTCATCGAGCGTTTCCCGTGGATTAAAAACGATATTGATCAAGGGATCAGTGTTACAGAGATAGAGATGCAGTACGGCGTTCTACGGCGCAGTGAGAACGATCTGAATGCCTGCTTTTTTATAAAGAATGACGGCGACGGCATTGAGCCGAAGCAACGGGCATTGAAGGAGGCGATACGTTGCAATACGCGCTATCCGTACAACGATTATGCTACTGTCGAGGAATTGGGCGAGAAAGTCGAAAAGACATTCATGGAAATGCTCGAACGGCTGTTTCCGCAGACGGAGTTGTCGGTTTTGGAATGTGAGCGATTGGCACAACGGGTATTTTTACACAGTCGCTGCCATGTATATGTACGCAATGAAGCAAATTTCGAGGTATTGAATAACTTCCTCAAAGACGAGCATGCCCGCTATTTGGTCATTACCGGAGACAGCGGCATGGGCAAGAGTGCACTGATTGCCAACTGGCTCAACGACCGCAAAGGCGATGACGACTATTGCACAATCTACCATTTTGTCGGCAATTCAGGTGCAGAGGGTGATTACAACCGTATAATCTCCCGTCTGACAGATGAAATATACGACCTTTACAATCTCCCCAAACCGAGCAAAATGCAAGTTGAACAAGATAACCGAGGACCGAAGGATATTTTGCAGG
>CAZESW010000045.1:1685-9050 GCA_964514795.1 uncultured Alistipes sp. | reverse complement strand
AAAGATAGCAATTACCCGCGAATTTTCAGTACCTCGTCCAACTTTTTCCACAACAGATACATCGCACCTCCCGCGATGATGCCTACGCCAAGTCCCAAAGCGAGGTCTGCCGGAAAATGGCACGCCAGATAGATTCGCGAATAGCAAATCAGCAGCGTCGCGAAGACGATGAATGCCGTGTACCAACGGTTGCGTATCGCGCACGCCGACAGAACAGCCATCGACGCAACCGTCGCGGCGTGTGCCGAAACCGTTCCGTAAGGGCCGTGGGCATACGACGGCACATGGACAAGCCCCCGCAATTCCGGAGTGAACATCGGACGCGGACGCGCCGGGAAACTCTCCCAGACGTGTTTGAGCAGTCCCGAATGTTTGAATATTCCGCACAGCATGTCGGCAATCCCCATCGCCAGCACCATGCAGACGACGAAACCTGCCGCGCTCTTCCAGCCGTACCTGCGCCACACGACGGCAAGGATGAAAATATAGAGCGGAATCCACATCGCAGTGCCCGAAACGGTCTCCATAACGGCATCGAGCGTCTTTCCGCCGTCGAAATTGAGGGCCAGAAACAGCCCGTGGTCGAAAGTATACATTTCTATTTTCTCTCTTTAAAATCCGATTCTATTCCCATCGCCTTCAAGACCGCCTTCGGGATGTCGGTATTGTCGCGGCAGCCGGCGAAGTTCCCGGCTCCCGCACCCCGAACATACAGCGGCACCTGCATTCCCGTGTGAGCTAGTCCCGCCCACGTTATGTGAGCCTTGCGGTTGAGCAGACCGACCGCGAAGGACGCCATTTTCTCGTTGCTCGTATAGAGATCCGCAACCTTGTCGGCACTCTTTACGAAATTCTCCTCGAACGTCCGTCGCAGCGACTCCTCCTCCGCGGCGGTTATCTCCACGCCGTTCCAGAATCCGAGGCTTTCGCCCAGCAGAGCTTTCATATCCTCCCACTCGGTGCGTCCCTCCTTGCGCAGTTTGCCCATCTTGCGTGACAGCGCGCTCATCGAGCACGTCTGAAAGGCCAGACACTCGAAGTGCATGCAGTAATCCTTGTATCCGAGTGCTATGCCGCCCGTTTCGTGGTCGGACGTAACGACAATCAGCGTTTCGTCGGGATGCCGTCCGGCGAATGCGAGAGCGAGATTCACCGCCGCCGAGAAGTCGTTCACCTCACGGAACAGCGTAACGGCGTCGTTGCTGTGGCAGGCATAATCTATCTTGCCGCCCTCGACCATCAGGAAAAATCCGCTGCCCGCACCCTCGCGTTCGAGATATTTTATCGCGGCATCGGTGAAATCGACCACCGTCTCGTCGCCCTCCTTGCGGTCTACCGCATAGCGCAGCGACCTGCGCGACAGTACCGGCGAGAGCAGCACCACCCGTTTCCCGCACACCCCGGCAGCTTCGGCGGCGCTCTGCGACACGGCGATTCCGGCATCGCGGAACTCGCGCACCAAATCTTTCGCTTTCAGCGTGTCTTTGCTTCGGAAAAGGAACGTCGAGCCTGCCGTGAAATCGGGCCCGCACTCTTTGAGTTGACGCGACATGCGCACATACTCGCCGCGCGAATCGCAATGGGCATAGAACGCGCTCGGCGTCGCATGGTTCACACCCACGTTGGTTACCACGCCCGTTTTCATTCCGTTGCGGCGGGCGATTTCGGTGAGGTTCTCGACGCTGTTGCGGTCGGCATCGGTGCCCATGTAGCCGTTCACGGTCTTCACGCCTGCCGACAAAGCCATGCCCGCGGCCGACGAATCGGTCACGAGCGACGAGGCGGAATAGTTGTCCACATAAAGCCTTACCGGAAATTCGTCGAACGGCAGCAGCTCCCGCTTCGAAGCATCGCCCCGAAGTGCCGCATTGTAGATTTCGGTTCCGTATACCTGATTGATACCCAGTCCGTCGCCGATGAAATAGAATACATATTTAGCCTTCGGTGCGCCCTTCTTTCCCCTCGCCGACACAGGCGAAGCGAAGCACATGGCAGCGACGGCGGCAAGAATGGCGAACCGTCCCAAAAAAACGAGTTTCTTCATCTTCATGGCGGCTCTTATCTGCGGCGGTTCGACACGAGCGCGATATAATAGAGCACCGAAGCAATCGCCGACAATGCCGCCACGAGATAGGTGCGCGCAGCCCATCGCAGAGCCACCTTCGCTCCGTCCAGCTGTGCGCCCGACAGCGTGCGGCTGCTTTCGAGCCACTCCAAGGCGCGCTCCGAAGCGTTATACTCGACCGGCAGCGTAACTATCGAGAAGACGGCCGACATTGCAATCATTCCGATGCCTATCCAGCATATCAAATCGCTGCTCGACGAAGCCGTCATTATCAGTCCGAGCATGATTACCCATATCGCCGCTCTCGACGAGAAACTTACGACCGGCACCAGTGCCGAGCGCATAACCAGCGGCGCATATCCCTGCGCATGCTGCACGGCGTGTCCGCACTCGTGGCAGGCTACGGCGGCAGCCGACACGCTGCGGCCCGAGTAGACCGAATCCGAGAGGTTCACGGTCATTGTCTGCGGGTTGAAATGGTCGGTCAGGTGTCCCGCGACGTGGGTTACCCTGACGTTGTGGATATTGTTTTCGCGCAGCATCCGTTCGGCAATCTGCGCACCCGTCATTCCGTCGGGCAGCGCGACCTTCGAATACTTGTTGAAAACCGACTGCAACCGTGCCTGAACGATATATCCGGCGACGGCGATTATGATTATCAGAAAAAACGCTTCCGATGTCGTAAAGTTGGAAATCATCTGATTTCCTCCCGCATAATCTGCGGCAAGCATAGCGATTGACATAATTCGTAAATTTACATTTATATAATATACGGAACAAAAGTAGCAAAAATTTTTTTACATTTGCCGAAAATAACCATTTCGCGCGATTCGCGACGACCGATTGCGTGGAACGGGATTTTTTGCGCGGATACCGCAACGGCACGAATCCTGCCGCAGTCCGCAGCATAAACCAAAAAACAGACAGTTATGGAGAACATAAAAACCGCTTTCACAGCCGACGACGAACGGTTCATGCAGATGGCGATAGACCTTTCGGTCGAGAACGTCGCCAACGGCGGAGGCCCGTTCGGCGCAGTCATCGTGCGCGACGGCGAAGTGATGGCGACGGGCGTAAACCGCGTCACGGCGACCAACGACCCTACGGCACACGCCGAGGTGAACGCCGTCCGTGCCGCATGTGCCGCCGTCGGCGACTTCAAGCTGACGGGCTGCACGGTCTATTCGTCTTGCGAACCGTGCCCGATGTGCCTGAGCGCGCTCTACTGGGCGGGTGTGGCCCGGATTTTCTACGGCAACACCAAAGCCGACGCCAAGGCAATCGATTTCGACGACTCGTTCATCTACGACGAAATCGCCCGCGACTTCTCGGAACGCTCCATTCCGTGCGTGAATTTCATGCGCGACGAAGCTCTCGCCGCATTCCGCGCATGGACCGCCAAACCCGACAAAACGGTCTATTGACATTAAGGACTTTAACCGAAAAAGAATGAAAAACCTCTCCCTGCTCATCGCCCGCCGCACCTCGTCGCAAAGCGTCATGACACATGTCGCTGCGACCGCCGTCGCCGTGAGCATAGCCGTGATGATAGTCACGCTCGCCGTCATCTTCGGATTCAGGGAGGAGATGGGAACGCTGGTTTCGCGCTTCGCCGCCGACGTTACGGTTACCGACCTGCGGGCATTGAGGGCATCCGAGAGCCTGCCCGTTGCCGACAGCGAACAGGTGCGCGAACTTATCGCCGACGCTGCCGGCGACAGCGCACGCACGACGGCATACGCAGTCCGAGGAGGCGTGATACGCTCCGAACGGGGCATGGCGGGCATGATTCTGAAAGGCGTGGGGTCGGCCGGCGGAACGGCTCTCTTCGCCGACGTGCTCTCCGAGGGCGAACTGCCGCGAACGGACGAAGCACGCCGCAAGGAGATTCTCATATCCCGTTCGTGCGCCGACGAACTCGGCGTTTCGGCTGGCGCGAGGGTCGAGCTGCTCTTCATCGAGGAGAGCGGAACACCGCGACGCGAACTGTTCAAGGTCTGCGGCATCTACGACACGGGGCTGAACGACGAACGGGCGACGATGATTCTTACCGACATCCGCAACGTCCGCAAAATCAACGGCTGGAACGAAACCGAAATTTCGGGCTACGAGGTGCGCACCGACGATTTCAGCCGTGCCGACGAGGTAGCCGACGCGATAAACCGCGCTCTTTTCGAAACTTACGACGGCGACGACAACCTGTCGGCAGTCAGTGCGCGACAGTTACATTCCGAAATCTTCGACTGGCTCGGCACCCACGACGTGAACGCGGCGGTTATCGTGACGATAATGTTCGTCGTCGCTCTGTTCAACATGATTACGGCGCTGCTGATTCTGGTTTTCGAGCGGACGCGGACGATAGGCATCCTCAAAACGCTCGGCATGACCGACGGCGGCATCCGCCGCATATTCCTCTGCCGTGCAGCGGCACTCGTAGCCCGCGGACTGTTCTGGGGCAACGCCGTCGGCATCGGACTGGCGATGTTGCAGAAATACACGCATATAATAAAACTCGACGCCGAGGGTTACAACGTCGCGGCAGTACCCGTCAGCATAGATGCGGGCTGGATAGCGGCAATCGACCTCGGTTTCGCAGCGACCATACTTTTGATTCTGGCGGCGGTCACGACGATAGTTTCGCGAATCCGGCCGGCGGAAACCATACGATACGAATAACATTATGGAACAACCTACTACCAAACGCGAGCGCGTCAAACTGATGTTCGACGACATCGCACCGACCTACGACCGGCTGAACCACGTTCTGTCGTTCAATATCGACCGCCTCTGGCGTCGCCGCGTCGTCCGAATCGTGCGCCGCACGGGAGCCAAACGCATTCTCGACATGGCGACCGGCACTGGCGACCTCGCAATAGCCATGGCGCGCCGCATACGCGGATGCACCGTCTGCGGAGCCGACCTCTCGCCCGAAATGCTCGAAGAGGCACGCCGCAAAATCGTCCGCCGCGGGCTGGACGAGCGCATAACCCTCACGGAGTGCGACGCCGAACATATCGGATTGCAGGCGGGCAGTGTCGATGCCGCGACCATAGGATTCGGCATCCGCAATTTCGAACACCCCGAACGCGGACTCGCCGAACTGTTCCGCACAATAAAGAGCGGCGGACATCTCGTTATATTGGAGTTCTCGAATCCGCGCTGCCGTCTTGTCGGCTGGCTCTACCGCTTCTACTCGCACCGTCTGCTGCCGATTATCGGAGGAGCGGTATCGCACAACCGCGCGGCATACGAGTATCTGCCCGATTCGGTGGACAAGTTCCCCGCACCGGAGGAGTTCATGCGGATGCTCGAAGCGGCGGGATTCACCGAGGTGAACCGACGCCCGCAGAGTTTCGGCATCGCACAGATATATATTGCCAAACGACCTTAAAGTCTTTAAAGTCCTTAGGGTTCCTAAAAAAGAAATGTTATGAAAAACCTTCTTTCGCTCCGACTTATAGCCGCCGTGGCGGTTCTGCTGACGCTCTGCGGCTGCAACAAGGAAAACATGCGCCGCCGCATAACCGAGAAAATACGCATCGAATCGCTCGAAAAGGTCTCGGGCAATCTCACCGATGGCTGGGTCATCACGCTGCGCGTCAAGAACATGACACGTTACACGCCGGTGCTGACCGACGGCAAGGGCGAGGTGTTCCTCAACAACCGCAAGGTCGCCGTCGTGCGTCTCAACGACAAGGTCGCCCTCCCGAAACGGAGCGAGAGTGTCGCCGTCGACGTTCCGGTCGGCATCACGCTATCGAATCCGTTGCAGGCACTCGCGCTTTGGAATGCCGTCCGCAAGGGCAGCTACAACGGCATCGACGTATCGTTCGACGCGCATGTCAAAGTCGCTGGCATGACCAAACCGATAACCGCCGACCGCGTGCCGCTCGAAACACTGATGCAGAAACTCGGCTACAAGAAATAATATTATTCAAAGTCCTTAAAGTCATTAAGGACACTAACGACCATACTATGAAAAATTTACTTCCACTCCTGCTGCTTCTCTTTGCCGCTTCCGCCGCGGCACAGGACATCCCGTCGTTCCGGCGCAAGCTCGCCGAACCGGTTCAGATAGACTCGCTGCGCACCGAATACAACACCGTAAGCGTCGAGGAGTGCGGCGATGCAGCCGACATCATCGCGAGTTCGGAGCACAGCCGCCGACGAAGCGTAAACGGCTACCGCATAGTGATTTTCATGAGCAACGCCCAGACCGCCCGCACCGAAGCGCTCGCCGCACGCGAGAATTTCGAGGCGATGTATCCCGACGAGCGGAGCTATGTTACCTACGAGAATCCCTATTTCAAGGTCGCCGTCGGCAACTGCACATCGCAGGAGGAGGCGATAATACTGATGGAGCGAATCCGTCCCGCCTTTCCGAAAGCGTTTCTGATGCGCGAAACCATTCCGGCGGCGGAACTCGTGCGCAGATAAGCGGCTTAACGAAACCGATGAAAGAATTTCGATGAAAATTGCGATAAAACTTGCTTTTTTACTCACAATCACCTAATTTTGCCCGCTGAACATATGTTCGGACATTTAATACATTAAACGCGTTATGAAGAAGATTTTTTCATTCGTTGTTCTTATCGCTGCCGTTGCAATGGTAGGTTGCTGCGGTAACTGCAAGAAGAACGCTGCCGCAACCGAGGAGAAGGCTTGCTGCGAGCAGTGCGAGAAGTGCGAGAAAGAGTGCTGCGGCAAATGCGAAGGCGAGTGCTGCGGTAAGTGCGCAGAGGGCGAGTGCGCCTGCGAAAAGTGCGAGAAGGCTGCCGAGGGCGAGGCTGCTTGCGCTTGCGAGAAGTGCGCTGAGGCCGCTGAGGCTGCTGCCGAGAAATAGTCGGCGCATCGCATCTTGCGAAGATTCGGTTTCCGGACATCGGAAGCCGATTTTTTTTGCCGCCCGACCCCAAAAATTTCCCCGGCTTTCGCCCGTCGGTTTTCCGAAAAATACATAACTTTGCAAAAACTGACTTTAAGTTTGCCGCCATGTCGTCATACCATACACCCGTACTGCTGGAAGAGTCTGTCGGACTGCTCGATATAAAGCCCGACGGCTGCTACGCCGACCTCACTTTCGGCGGAGGAGGCCACTCGCGCCGCATACTCTCGGCACTCGGCGGGGAAGGACGGCTCTACGGATTCGACCAGGACCGCGACACGATGGCCAACGCGCCCGACGACCCGCGGTTCACATACGTCGAGAGCAATTTCCGTTTTCTGCGGTCGGCGCTGCGCCTTCGCGGCGTAACGCAGGTGGACGGAATACTCGCCGACCTCGGCGTTTCGTCGCACCA
>CAZESW010000045.1:0-1585 GCA_964514795.1 uncultured Alistipes sp. | reverse complement strand
GCGGCGTAACGCAGGTGGACGGAATACTCGCCGACCTCGGCGTTTCGTCGCACCACTTCGACGCCCTGCCGCGCGGATTCTCGTTCCGCGGCGACGCACCTCTCGACATGCGCATGAACCAGCGCGGAGGTTCGACAGCCGCCGACATAGTCAATACCCGCAGCGAGGAGGAGCTCGCACGCATATTCGCCCAGTACGGCGAACTCGAAACGACGTGGAAAATCGCGGCCTGCATAGCCCGCGCACGGGCCGCCGCTCCGATACTCACCACGGCGCAACTGGTCGATGCCGTCGCTCCGTGTACGCCGAAGCGCGACGAGTCGAAGTTCCTCACCAAACTGTTCCAGTCGCTGCGAATCGAGGTGAACGGCGAGATGGAAGCGCTGAAAATGGCTTTGGAACAGAGCCTCAAAATACTGAAACCCGGCGGGCGCCTGGTCGTGATTTCGTACCATTCGCTCGAAGACAGGTTGGTGAAAAATTTCATGCGCAGCGGCAATTTCGAGGGCAAAATCGAGAAGGATTTCTTCGGACGCGCGCTCGCGCCGTTCGAGCAGGTTACGCGCAAGGCCGTCGTTCCGACCGACGCCGAGATAGCCGCCAATCCGCGGTCGCGGTCGGCGAAACTGCGTGCGGCCGCCAAAACAGACAACGGACGATGAGCGAGTACGACGACATAGAGTTCATGACCGACTCTCCGGAAGAGATACGCGAACGCGAGCAGAAGGAGGAGATAAAACGCCTTGTCCGCGACGAGTTCCGCCGTGCCAGTTCGGGTGAGGCGGACGAGGATATCGCCGAGGACATCCGACGCGAAGAGGAGAAGCGCGCCGCAGAGGAGGAGAGGGCGCGAAAGACAGAACTGCCGCGCTGGCTCAAAACCGTCAGGCTGTTTCTAACGGGCGAGATACTGATTAAGGACGAGGTGGCGAAGTTCTACAACTACGTCTCCTACATTGCGCTGATGTTCTTTCTGAGTATCGTCACGCTCTTTGCCGCACTGAGGTTGGAGATGCGCTGCAACAAGCTGGAACACGAGGTACAGCTGCTGCACGAGCGGTCGATACGAATCAAGGAGCAGCGCTACCGCCACTGTTCGCACTCGGCAATCATCGAGCGGCTCGAACAGCGCGGGATAGAACTGTACGACCCCCTGTCGCCGTCGAACGTGATAAAATAACTTAGGGTCCTTAGGGACCTTAAAGACTTTAAGGAAAGAGTATACAACACGAACCGGCGGTCGTGAACCGCAACAGACAATAGAACCCACTCAACAAAAGTCCCCCTCACAGGAGGGGGATTTAGGGGGTGGGTAACAATTGTAAACACGGCGGCACGCCGTGAGAAAAAAAGAGGATAAAACACGAACAGGCGGTGATGAACCGCAACTGACTACCAATATAGCAGTATGGAGGAACAGAAAAAAAAGATGCTGTCGGAGATTTCGCGGCGGGTGAAGGTGCTTTACGCCATCTTCACGCTCGTTGCGATATTGGTGTTCCTGCGCATCGGTTACGTCCAGTTCCTCAGCGGCGAAACGGCGACCAATGCCGAACGTCTGCGCAAGACGCTCGTCTTCGTCGAT
>CAZESW010000044.1:7449-9149 GCA_964514795.1 uncultured Alistipes sp. | reverse complement strand
CTATCCGAATACGTTACCTGACTTGGTTTGGTGTAAAGTTGTATATAGTTACCAATACTTTAAATACCTTATAGCGTCAGGTACACGCCTGACGCGTTACATTATCCACTTTATAAATTATTCCCGCCCATTCCGCCTTACCACGCCCGCTCTGGCAAGGTTGTTGTTTCGGAGAGGGTGAAAAATCTTCCGTAATGCGGACGGAAGATGGTTTTAGGTAATTATGGGTTTTGTACTTCCGCTCGGAACCTGACAGTTCCGAGCGGATTTTTTTGCAATCTAAGGTCGTTAAGGTCTTTAAAGTCCTTAAAGTCTTTAAAGACTTTTTAATACTTGAAGCTGCTGCCGCCGACGAATTCGCGCAGAATCGACGTTGGCGGAATCTCGTCGGGCTTGACGGGAATGAAGTTGTCGAGGAATTTCAGCAGCCGCGATGCTTCGCCGTATTCGGGCACCGTGTCGGGAATCTCGCGCAGAATCGGTTCGACGACCGGACGCAGCACCGAGATTTCGTAGAACAGCGACGAGTTGAACATCACGTCGGCATTCTCCTGATACGGGAAAATATGCTTCTCCTCGCCGCGGCGGACGCTGCCCCACCGCGACAGCGTGGCGTAGGCATCGCTGCCCCGCGTCGCATAGTCGCGCGTCAGACGGCGCAGCAGCCGGTTGTCGGTCGTCGGAATGCGCGAAACGTTGTCCAGAGCCACCGAGGTGAAGCATGAAACGTAGATTCGGAACTTCGCGCTGTCGGGAATGCTCGGTGTCAGCCGCGGATTGAGTCCGTGAATGCCTTCGATGATAAGTATCGAGCGGTCGTCCATCGTCAGCGGCGCATTGTGCCACTGGCGGGTGCCCGTGATGAAGTCGTATCGCGGAATATCGACGCTCTCGCCGGCAGTCAGCCGTTGCAGATGGTCGTTGAGCTGCACGAGGTCGATGGCTTCGAGAGCCTCGTAGTCGTAGTCGCCGTTCTCGTCGCGCGGGGTGTCCTCGCGATTGACGAAATAGTCGTCCAGCGAAATCAGTACGGGATGCAGTCCGAGTATGCGCAGCTGGATGCCGAGCCGCTTAGCCGTCGTGGTCTTGCCGCTCGACGACGGACCCGAGATAAGCACCATTTTTACGCCCCGTTCGGCGTTGGCTTCGTGAATCGTGTCGGCAATCTGTGCCAGCTGCTTCTCGTGGAATGCTTCGGCTATCTTGATAAGTTCGCTTGCATCTCCCTGTGCGACTTTGGCATTGACATGCCCGACGGTCGGAACACCCATGATGTCCACCCACGAATGATACTGGCGGAAGATGCCGAACAATTTGTCGCGATACGGCGTTAAGCCGACCTTGTGCGGCGCGGTCCGTTCGGGCAGCGCGAGATAGAATCCGTTGTAATACGGGCGCACCTCGAAGCGGTCGATGTAGCCCGTGGTCGGAGCGAGCGCGCCGAGGAAGTAACCGGCCATGTCTCCCAGTCGGTAGATGTTGCTGTAAAGTCGCGGACGCGAACGCAGAAGCGCGATTTTGTCGTCGAACCCGAATTTCGCGAACTCGGCTATCGCCTCCCCGGTCGGCACTTTGCGGCGTTCGATGCGCAGGTCGGCGACGACGATTTCGCGTGCTTTCATCTCTATGCGCAGGCACTCCTCCTCCGTAAATGTGTCGATGCCCTCCACCTCGCAGTAGAATCCGCTGCCGATGGAGTG
>CAZESW010000044.1:5882-7349 GCA_964514795.1 uncultured Alistipes sp. | reverse complement strand
ACGGATGTTTTTTTTAACTTTGAACGCAAAATCGGAAACTATGAACAGAAAATATGCAATCTCCGCACTGCTTGCGATTGTGGCCCTCGCAGGCATATTGTTTTATCGCACGACACTCCGCGAACGCGAGGTGGTGATACTCTCGACCAACGACATTCACGCCAATATCTCCAATTTCGCGCGGCTCGCCGAGGCTGTCGGGCAGTGCCGCGATACCGTGGCTACGGTGCTCGTCGATGCCGGCGACCGCTGGACGGGCAATGCGTTCGTCGATTTGGCGGAGGGCCGCCGTCCGATTTACGATCTGATGAACGAACTGGGTTACGATGCCGCGACACTCGGCAACCACGAGTTCGACCGCGGAACGGCGTTCCTGCGCGATGCCGTCGGGTATGCCGATTTCGCCATAGTCTGCGCCAACGTGAAGAATATCTGCGCCGATTTCATGGATATGCGCCCTGGAGTTACTATAAAGACCGACAACGGCATAAAAATCCGTTTCGTCGGCGTCGTGACCAACTACGACAACGGACACCCCGACGGCAACAACGAGATTTTCGACGGACTCGAATTTCCCGACCCTATGGAGGCTGCCGCCGAAGCGGCTGCCGACAGGGACGGCAGCGAGGTGCTCGTACTGCTGTCGCACATGGCGCGCGACAAGGATTTCGAGTTCGCGCAGAGGTGCGAACGCTACGACGTGATTATCGGCGGACACTCCCACGATGTGGTCGATACGCTCGTGAACCGTACCGTCGTCGGACAGACCGGCAAAAGTATGAAACTGGTCGGTGTGACGCGCATCCGGTTGAAGGGCAATAGAATAAAAAGTATAGATTACGAAAATATTCCGCTCGACCGCTATTGTGAGGATGCCGATTTCGCCGCCCGCATCGCCGAAATCGAGAGCAATCCCGACCTGCGCCGCAATGTCGGTACGCTCGGCGTTACGCTCGACAAGGTGGGTCTTGCCGACATGATGACGACGCTCGTCGCACGTGCCATGGGTGCCGATGTGGGATTCTACCACTACGGCGGCATCCGTCTGACCGAACTTCCGGCGGGCGGAGTGTCGATGTCCACGCTGTTCGACCTCGAACCGTTCTTCTCGCAGATTCACACGATGACGATGACGGCGCAGCAGATGCGCGACATGATTATCACCAAGTACAACGATACGGGCAACGCCAAGGAGTCGCACCGTATCGACCTGTTCAGCACGACGCCGTATACGATAGTTCTCGACGCGCGTGGAGAGGCGGTGGACGTCCTGCTCCCGAACCTGCGCGAGGGCGTGCCGTACAGGGTCGCCATGGCGGACTATATCGCCAAGAAATACGATTTCGAAGCCTCCGGCATGGAGCGGCATCCGGTGAAGGTGCTGGATGTTATAGCCGAACATTTCCGCGACCATTCGCCGGTCGTGTTCTCCAACGAACCGAAACAACTTGTGAGACGGTAAAATAA
>CAZESW010000044.1:0-5782 GCA_964514795.1 uncultured Alistipes sp. | reverse complement strand
CCGAAAGGGCGGAATGCATTAGACGCCTTATCTACCTAAAAGCGGCAGGTTTAAACCTGCCGCTTAACTTTAAATACCTTATCATTTCAGCCCTACTCCTTCACGCACCTCACCGCTCCTGCCGAGGCGGGATACCAGAATATCGAGCCGAGCATCGATGTGGCCAGCACCTCGCAATAGTTCGTCGAAGGGCGGCTCGTGAGGTAATAGGTGCTGTAACCCGAGTAGCGCATTCGGCCGCCGCTGCCCGACGAGCCCCAGCCGTCGCGACAGCCTGCCGGCGGATAGTAGGCGCCGTTGCAGACGAATCCGTTGAGCGTGCCTTCGGACGTGGAGATGTCGCGCAGTCCGACCCATGTGTTGGCCGCGCAGTCGGGAACCTTGTAGCCCGCGGGACATGGGTCGTAGACGGTCTTGCGGTTGGTCGTCGTGCCGTGTTCGTAACCCCAGAGCGTGCCGAACTTGGCGTAGTAGGAGTTGAACCATGTGCCCGCACCGCTTTGCAGGTGCGCCGTATCTTCGCCCGTCGGGTCGCCGTCGTGGAAGTTCGACGAGTAGTAAATCATCGTCGTCGGGTGTGCCGTCGCATATTCGACGCTCTGTCCCGTCGGGATTCGCGTGTCGTCGTTGCCTATGACGCGGAACGAATATGCCGCCGACCTGTTCGGATTCATGACCCATGCGACCTCGCCGAATGCGGTATCCTCGCGGTAGCCGCTTACGGTCTCGCCCGCCTCGCCGTTGCCGACGAACGGGTCTTTGCGTCCCCACTGATAATAAAGTCCGTAGGAGTCGGAGTCGTCGGGCGTGCTGCACAACGCGCCGAGATTCAGGTTCATAAGCGTATTCGCGCCGCCCGCATTGTGGTGCGATGCCCGCGGGTCCTCGCGCGGAATCCAGATATGCCAGCTCCAAAGAACCTTGTTCGTGTCGTCGAAGAGCGCCACGAGCGCGTTTCCGCCCTTCGCTGCCGCCGCTTCATCGACGCTGAACGTTATGCAGGCGTCGGCGGGGGTTCCCCACAGCGCCGTGCCGTCGGGACGTGCCGCACGGATGCAGTAGTCGCCCGCTTCGGTAACGATATAGCAGTTGGCGCAGCCTCCGTCGCTCAGATTCCTGCCCGATGCGCCCGTCTGCAACGCGACGTTGCGAATCGTATTGGCGGACGTCTGCCACAGCCAGTCCGCGGTCGAGCGCAGAGCGATGTCGTAGTCGGCGGCGAACTTCTCCTGCGGATGGTTGTATATCGTGCTGCGGCGCAGCGTCTTGCCGGTCAGGATGCCGTTGGAGCGAATCATCGCGCCCGCCGACGTTTCGAACTCGGCGGAATATCCGTAGACGTAGGTCTGCGGCGGTACGGCGACATAGAAACTCTTCGGCTCGGCGGTCAGTACGGTGTTGCAGTCGAGCGTGACGGTCGTCGCGTCGAAAGGCGCACTGTAAAATCCGCCCGCATTGAACCGCATCGACGGGTCGGCTGCGCCGCCGTCGGTGAGTTCGACATAGAACTGTCCCGCCATCGGCTCGCCGTCGTTGCCGAAGACGTTGATTTGGTGGAGTGTCTCGCCGCTGCCCGTGAGCGTGAATTTCAGTATCGCGAACAGGTTTTTGAACGCGAACGATGCCGTTTCGTCGTACATCATTCCCGTTTTGGCGGTCGCGACCATGAATCCGCAGTTGCGGCAGTCGAAGCCGTCGCCCGTGCGGTGTTGTACCGACGGAGCGTTGAGAATCATCGTGCGGTCGCTGTCGTAGTAGAACTCGGCGCGTCCGTCGTAGGGGTAGTAGGCGAAATAGGAGTCGCTGCTCATCACGTCCTGGTGCAGCCAGCCGCTGAACCGACCGACGGTCGAGCCTCCGCGTTCGATTCGCAGACGGTTGTTGGTGCCGTTCATCTTGTCGCTCATCGTGAATACGCCTATCGCGTCGCCGTCCTCCCAGACGACCTGCGCCGCACTTTCGCCCTCGTCGAGGGTCGTGCGCACGCAATCGGTGGTCGCCGTTACGGTGATGAGTCCCGACTGCGACGGCGATACGGGCAGAGTTTCGTCCTTCGTACAGCCTGCGGCGAGCAGTGCCGCCCAAAGAAGTGGCAGGTATCGTTTCATCGTTTTGGTTTTTGGAAAAGGAAAGTCCTTAAAGCCGTAATGCCTTTAAGGACTTTCGATTGCAGATTACTGTATCTTCTCGCAGCGAACCGTGTAGCCCTGTGCGGTGTGTACGGATGCCGGATTGAACGAGAACGTGTTCATCGGACTCTTGGCGGTAGCCGATGTCTTGTAATATATGGTGTACATCGCCGTGCCTTTTCCCGCTGCGGTCATTTTCGCGCTCGGAACGAACAGATATGCGCCGAGCGAGGCTATGCAGCCAGTGCCGTTGTTGCGGAATCCCGTCAGCGGATAGGTTATGCCGCTGGCTTTGTCGGTCGCGCCGAGTTCGGTGTAGGTGAAACTGTCTTTGGAGAATCCGTTCCATGTCTGCTGCGCATCGACCGGTACGCGGTAGCCTGCCGGACACGGGTCGTAGGCGCTCTTTTCGCCGCTCTCGCCGCCCCAGATGTCGCCGAACGTCGTATAGTCGGCGTTGAACCACGAGTTGGTGCCGCCGTTGTTCACCTGAGCGACCGCCTTGATGTAGGTCATAGGGTTATTGACGGTGTAGCCGATGCAGTCGGTTATGGCGGTGTCGTTGTTGGCGATTACCGAGAACTCCGTGCCGTTGGCTACATACGATGCCGTTTTGGTCGAGAATGGGGTAGATTCGCTCTCGCCCTTGACGTGGGCGCCCGCCGAATTGGCTCCGATGAACGGATCTTTGCGTCCCCACTGGTAGTAAAGGCCGTAGGATGCGACGTCGCCAATCTCGGTCGAGGTAGCGCCGAGGTTGCGGTCCATGACTGTGTGTCCCGCTCCCGCAGCACCCGTGCCGACCTCGCCGGTAGCCCAGATGTGCCAGCTCCATGCGATGCGTCCGTTCACTTTCAGAGCGATGACGGCATTGCCTTTGGCGTCGGAAGTCTTGAACGATATGTATTTGTCTTTCAGCGCGTCGCTTACGGCGTCGCCGTTGCCTTTGGCAATCTTGAACTTGTATGCGCCCGCCGCATTGACCATGTAGCAGTTGGCTGCGTCGCCGAGGTCGGTCGCATCGGCAGCCTCACCGAGCGTTACATCCGAAATCAGCCCTGCCGAGGTCTGCCACAGCCACTCCGCTTCGGCTTCGCCTGCCGACTGACCCGCGAAATCGACTGCCGGAAGCGTGTAGACGGTCGCACGACGGATGGTTTTGGACGAACCGCCGCCGACGGTCTTGGTGAGTTTTTCGCCGTCCTGCGCTTCGAACTCTACGGTATAGCCCTTGGCGAATTTGCGTGCCGGAACGATGATGCGGAACGTCTGCGGTTCGGCTGTAAGCTGGATTCCGCATGCGAGAGCAATCTCCTTCGGACCGTTTTCGGAGAATACGGTTTTCGTGATATCGTCGGCTGCGAAATCGACCGCGAAGTTGCCCGCTACAACCTCGTCGTCGTTGCCGCGGAATACGATTCGGTCGAGTTTCTTGTCGCCCGTAAGCGTCAGTTTCAGAACTGCATGCAGATTCTTGAACTCGAACGTCAGGTCTTTGTACGACGCGTTCTCGTGCTTTGCGACCATCACGCCGTTAGTCTTGAAATTGGCTGCGAAGTCGGCGACCTGCGTTTCGGCGAGTTTCAGCGTGTAGGCCGTCTTGCCGTGCGCGTAAGGCTGCGTACTCACCATGCTGTAAGGGTAGATTGCATAGTAGTCGTCGGTCTCGACCATCGTGATGAGCGACTCCTCGCTCGCATCCGAGAAGAAATCCGCCGCCGTTTTGCCCACGAACTCCGATTTGATGCCGAACAGCTCGGGCAGTGCATAGCCGATTTGTCCTTCGCTCGCCTCGATGTCGGCAAGGCGGTTTTCGAACGCCTGCTTCATCACCACGCCGATAAAGTCGTGCAACTGCCACGTTACCTGCGCCGACTCCGCACCCTCGGCGAGTTCGGTGCGCGAAACGTTCTCCGTTACGGCGTGTACGGTTATGCCGCCATTGGCTTTGTCTGTGATTGCGGCGTGGTCGGTCTCCTGCTTGCTGCAACCTGCGGAAAGTATAGCCGCTGCGATTGCGACTGTCGAAAATAATTTTCTCATCTCTCTGTCCTCCCGTAGTTTAGTCCCAGTTTTCGTTTTCGTAACCGTAATCCTCGTTGCCCGTCGAGCCCGAAAATGCCGACGTGGCGAATCCCTGTTCCAGAGATACGTGAAGTTCTCTGATTGCCGGTGCTTTGTATGCAGCACCTGTGATTGTCGTTTTCATTGCAGTAATAATTGTTTTTTTAATTAAGTGTTGTTCCGCGCCAATCGCGATTGCGGTCGGGCGAAAGGGAGGGATAGACAAACCGAAAACGGATTCGGAATGACGCACACGGCATCTGCTCATTGATGCACGGTCGCGGCAGAGTCAGATTTATCCTGTCCTTCGCAGGTCGCAATCTTTCGTTGCCGGCAGGTCTTCTGACTCGTTCCGGTCGCGACGCCTTCCCGGCCGCATGTCGGCGGCAGTGGCTTAAATTGTCGGGACCGTGTTCCGCACTCGGCGGAGCGAACATCACAGCAGCGGGACTGTCCGGGATTCTCACCCGATTCCCTTTTGATTCGTAACCGCCGCAAAATTACGGCGGTATCCGAAACCGGCACTGCCGCAAATATACGACAAATCCTATTACGATGTACCGTAAAAGGCGGAAAATATAGTACCTATATTTATATATAATGTTCCGCACCGGCAAGGCGGGGCCTTTAATGACTTTGCGGGGCGGTCGTGCGACTGCCCCGACCTTAAAGACTTTTAGCCGTCGGCAGATGCCGTCGATGCGGTTGCGCGCCTACTTCACGATGTCGGATATGCGCACGTTGAGGGCGTTGCATATCAGGCATATCGTCTTAATCGTAATGTTCGTGCGGCCGGCTTCGATGCGGCTGAGGTTCGAACGCTCGATATCGCAGCGGTATGCCACCTCCTGCACGGTCAGCCCTTTGCTGCGCCTTATATCCTTGATGCGATTCGCAATGTTTTTGATTTCAACTTGATAATCTATCATTTGTTCAAAAAAGTTTAAAAAAGATTTTGTAATGCAAAGTTTTGTTTATATATTTGCACCATGCGTATCATATATGATACCAAAAAGGCCGGGGAAACAGACCTGCGTATTGTCGGGGATGAATTGCTTCTTCGCCATAATCAGCGACTTGTAAGACCGGAACAATGCAGAGAGATATGAATTTTATATTTGATACTATGAATGCTAAACGTTTGATTTCTACCCTTGTGGCGACCGTGCTGTTCGCCGGGGTCGTCGGTGCTCATCAGAGCAAAACCGACAAGAGCGTCGAGTTTCGACCTCATTGGCAGCTCCAATTGCAGGGAGGTGCCGCATATACGCTCGGCGAAGCCAACTTCGGCAATCTCGTGTCGCCGGCCGCGTTCCTTTCAGCCGGCTACAAGTTCCATCCCGCATGGGGCGTCCGTGTCGGTGTCGGAGGTTGGCAGGGCAAGGGTTGCACCGTGGTTGCGAACCGGATTTACAAATTCGATTTCGTGCAGGGAAATGCCGATTTGATGCTCGATTTCAGCAGTCTGGTCGGCGGATTCAACCATCGCCGCGTATGCAGCGTTTTCGCATTCGCAGGTTTGGGCGTTTTGGGCGGTATCGACAACGATGAAGCCGTCGCTCTCGCCGATGCAGGCGAACCGCTCAGTT
>CAZESW010000043.1:6220-9171 GCA_964514795.1 uncultured Alistipes sp. | reverse complement strand
CACAATTCGGCTGACTCGCGATTCTGGGGATTCGTGCCGGAAGACCACATCGTCGGCAAAGCATCGTTCATCGCCCTGTCCCGCGACCGCGACAACGGAGGTATACGCTGGAACAGAATATTCAAGAATATAAAATAAGGCAGCGAACGTGGAATCGAAAGACTGTTATCTGACCATTGCCGCCGATGCGGAGGCCGTTTACAAGGAGCGAAGCAGCAAGTTCCTTGCATTCGCCTATCCCGTAACCGGCGAGGATCAGATAAAGGAGATTCTCGATTCGTTGCACAAGCAATATTATGACGCCACTCACCACTGCTACGCATGGAGGCTCGGGGCGCATGGCGAACAGTTCCGTGCCAACGACGACGGCGAACCGTCGGGAACAGCCGGGAAGCCGATACTCGGGCAACTTCTATCGCACGACCTGACGAACTGCCTGATAGTCGTCGTCCGCTATTTCGGAGGCACGAAATTAGGCGTTTCGGGACTGATTCAGGCATACAAGGAGTCGGCGCAGGAGGTGATAGCCGAAAGCGACATCATCGAAAAGACGGTCGATACCGAAATAAGGGTTGAGTTCTCGTATATGATAATGAACGAGATAATGCGCATAGTCAAGGAGGAGAATCCGCGCATTACGGCACAAAATTTCGACAATCTGTGTTCGATGACGCTGTCGATAAGACAAAGCCGCGCCGAAGGGCTTATCGGCAAACTGAACAAGGTTTCGGGCGCAACAACGGAGGTACTGCAAAGTGTTTGATTCGATATACATAAAGGGAGCAAGAGTGCACAACCTCAAAAATATTGAGGTCGATATTCCGCACAACCGCCTCGTCGTCATAACGGGATTGTCCGGTTCGGGCAAATCCACACTCGCATTCGACACGATTTTCGCCGAGGGGCAACGCCGCTACGTCGAAAGTCTGTCGGCATACGCCCGTCAGTTTCTCGGACGCATCAACAAACCCGACGTCGATTTGATTTCGGGCATTGCTCCCGCAATAGCCGTGGAACAGAAGGTCAATACCCGCAATCCGCGCTCTACGGTCGGCACGACGACGGAAATATACGACTATCTGAAACTGCTTTTCGCGCGTGCCGGACACACTTTTTCGCCGGTAACCGGCATGGAGGTGAAGTGTTACGACGCCGACGACATCGCCGAGTACATAACATCGCTCGGCGACGGCACCCGCGCAATAATCGCCGTTCCGATGCAGTTGAAAGAGGGGCAGGGCATAATCGAAAAACTGACGCTGCTACTTTCGGACGGAATACAGCGCGTATATCACGGCGGGCAAGCCGTCATGATAGAGGATTTCATCGCAGGAATCGACGATTCCACGCGAGTCGAGGATATAGACATCATTATCGACCGTCTGCGCACATCTGCCGACGACGACACCCAGACCCGCATACGTGAGTCGGTTTCCCGTGCGCTCGGATACGGCACCGACAGTTGCATTGTCATTACCGACGACGGCAGACACGAATTCACGACGGGTTTCGAGGCGGACGGCATCTCGTTCGAACGGCCTACCGAGCATCTGTTCAGTTTCAACAATCCGCTGGGAGCATGTCCGCGCTGCGAAGGTTACGGCAAGGTCGTAGGCATCGATGAAAACCTGGTCGTTCCCGACAAGTCGAAAAGCATATACGACAACGCGATAGCATGTTGGCGCGGCGATACCATGCGCTGGTTCCGCGACCAGCTCGTCAATAACGCCTACAAATTCGATTTCCCGATTCACGAACCGTTCCACCAACTCACGGCGGAACAGAAACAGTTGCTGTGGACGGGCAACGAATATTTCGACGGACTGAACAAATTTTTCGAATACCTCGATTCGGAACGGCACAAAATACAGTTCCGGGTTCTCAAAGCACGGTACACGGGCAAAACCGTTTGTCCCGACTGCGGCGGCAGCCGACTGCGGCGGGAGGCTCTGTATGTCAAAATCGGAGGCAAGACGATAGCCGACATCGTTGCGATGAATGTCGATTCGCTTATCGGATTCTTCGGCGGACTGCAACTCGACGAACACGACACCAAGACGGCAGGACGAATCATAACCGAGATACGCAACCGTCTGCAATATCTTAGCGACGTAGGATTGGGTTATCTGACGCTCGACCGTCTGTCGTCCACGCTGTCGGGCGGCGAAAGCCAGCGCATAAATCTTTCGACATCGCTCGGAAGCAACCTTACGGGTTCGCTCTACATTCTCGACGAACCGAGCATCGGACTGCATCCGCGGGATACGCACCGGCTTATCGCCGTTCTGAAACAGTTGCGCGACCTCGGCAATACGGTAATCGTCGTCGAGCACGAGGAGGAGATAATCCGTGCAGCCGACTATATCGTGGACATCGGACCCGAAGCGGGCGAGAACGGCGGCAGGGTAGTATACAGCGGCGATACGGCCGGTCTGATTAAGGCGAAAGGCTGCCTGACGGCCGATTACCTCACCGGACGACGACGCATAGCGGTGCCGATTGCCACACGCAGCTGGAACAGCCGCATACGGATAAAGGGAGCGCGAGAAAACAATCTGAAAAACATAACCGTAGATATTCCGCTCGGAGTAATGACATGCGTTACCGGCGTAAGCGGTTCGGGCAAATCGTCGCTCGTCAAGAGCATACTTTATCCTGCGATGCACCGTCTGTTGGCCGACAGCGGCGACCGTCCGGGCGATTTCGACGGACTTGACGGCGACGTAAACATGATAGACGCGATAGAAATTGTAGACCAGAATCCTATCGGCAAATCGTCGCGTTCGAATCCGGTTACATACATCAAGGCATACGACGAAATCCGCCGTCTTTTCGCCGACCAGCCATACGCGCAGCACAACGGCATCGTAGCGAGCAACTTCTCGTTCAATGTTGCGGGAGGACGCTGCGAGGAGTGCCAGGGCGAAGGCGTAATCAAGGTCGGCATGCAG
>CAZESW010000043.1:0-6210 GCA_964514795.1 uncultured Alistipes sp. | reverse complement strand
GGACATCGAACTTGTATGCGAGGCTTGTGGAGGAAAACGCTTCAAGGATGATATTCTCGAAGTCAAATACCGGGGCAAGACCATTTGCGACGTGCTCGACATGAGCATCGACGAAGCAATCGACTTTTTTGCATCAGAATCCGACAGCAACTCGACATGCCGTCGAATCGTCGAGCGGCTGCAACCGTTGCAGGACGTCGGTCTGGGCTATGTCAAACTCGGACAGTCGTCATCCACGCTGTCGGGCGGCGAAAGCCAGCGCGTGAAGCTCGCTTCGTTCCTGTCAAAAGACAGCAGCGACCGACGGATAATGTTCGTATTCGACGAGCCGACAACGGGACTGCATTTCCACGACATCAACAAACTGCTGTCGGCATTTTCGGCACTTATCGCCAACGGACATACGATTGTCGTCGTCGAGCACAACATGGATGTAATAAAGTGCGCCGACTGGTTGATAGACCTCGGACCGGAGGCGGGCGACGGCGGCGGAAACGTCGTATTCGAGGGTACGCCCGAGCAGATAACCGAGTGCGGACAGAGTTACACGGGGCAGTTCCTCAAACAGCATTGCCAAACGAAATGAAAGAAGAGTTTTACATATACACCCTGCCGAACGGCATCCGATGCGTACACCGTCAGGTAAAAAGCAGTGTCGCGAGATGCGCGCTGATTGTCAATGCGGGCAGCCGTGACGAACACGCCGACGAATACGGGCTGGCGCACTTCACGGAGCACGGTTTTTTCAAAGGCACCAAGCATCGCAAGGCCTATCAGGTGAACTGCCGGCTCGAAAATCTCGGCGGAGAACTCAACGCCTATACGACCAAGGAGGACACGACCGTACATGCGACTACGCTGCGCAGCGATTTCGGCAAGGCGGCGGAACTTCTCTCGGACGTAGTTTTCAATTCGACATTCCCGGACAGGGAACTCGACAAGGAACGAGATGTAATCATCGACGAGATAAACACCTACAAGGATTCGCCGATGGATATGATATACGACACGTTCGAGGACATGCTTTTCGAAGGTTCGGAACTCGGGCACAATATTCTCGGCACCAGGCGCGACCTCGAACGCCACGACAGTGAGGCGATGCACCGGTTCAGGGACAGGGCATATACGACCGACCAAATGGTTTTCGCCTCGATAGGCAACATACCGAACAAGCGAATCGAGGAGATTGCAAACCGCTATTTCGCCGACCATACGGCGACCGCGCGTTCGTACAGACGTCTCGCACCGCCTTCGTGCGAATGTTTCGACAAGAGTCTGAACCGCCATACGCATCAGGCGCACTGCATAATCGGCAACCGTGCATACGGAATCCTCGACGACCGCAGACTGCCGCTGTCGCTGCTTATAAACATTCTCGGCGGACCGTGCGCCAATTCGATTCTCAACGTCAATGTCCGCGAGAAATACGGATTGTCGTACAACATAGAGGCGGGATATACGCCGTATTCCGACAGTGGAATGGCGATGATATATTTCAGTTCCGACCACGACAATTCGGACAAATGCCGCGAGATAATCGCCGGCGAAATCCGCAAACTGCAAACCACGGCTCTGTCGTCGCGGCGGCTCGCAATGGCGAAACGCCAGTTTATCGCACAGATGGCGATTTCGACGGAGGGAAACGAGGGTTACATGCTCGGAATCGGCAAAAGCCTGCTCGTCCACAGCGAAGTGGATACGCTCGAAGAGGTATATCGCAAAATTGGCGCGATAACCGCATCGCAGATAATGGATGCGGCGAACGAAATACTGACAGGAACCTCCACTCTAATATACAGATAATCATGAACGCGCTCGAACAATATGTAGAAACTATGTCATCGCCCGAAGACGAACTCTTGCGGGAACTCGAACGCGAAACATATCTGCGGGTAATAAATCCTCGGATGATTTCGGGACATATACAGGGCAAATTCATGGAGATGCTCGTAAGGATGTTGCGGCCTCACCGGATTCTCGAAATCGGTACATTCACCGGCTATTCGGCATTGTGCATGGCTGCCGGGCTGGACGACGACGGCATAATCGACACCTGCGAGATTGACGACGAATTGGAGGAGATGATACTCGGCTTCTTCAACCGATCGCGGCACGGTGCAAAAATACGTCTGCACATCGGTTCAGCACTCGAAATCGCACCGAAGCTGGGCGAACGCTACGATCTGGTATTCATGGACGGCGACAAACGCGAATACACCGCCTACTACAATATGCTGATGGACAACGGACTTGTCGGCAGCGGCAGTTTCATCCTCGCCGACAACATATTATGGTACGGCAAAGTCGTCGAACCAGTCGCGAAGGGCGACAGACAGACGCAGGCGATAGTCGATTTCAACAGCATGATACGCGCAGACGAACGTGTCGAGAATGTCATCGTTCCGATTCGCGACGGCATAAATTTGATAAGAGTAAAGTAAATGAAGCGGATTTCAATCATAATTTTCGTTCTGCTGTCGATTTCGGTTTCGGCACAAAGACGCGGCGACATCACCGTTGCGCTGCTCACCGACCTGCACGTTACGCCCGGCACCGTAAACGACGAGAAAACCGACGAAATGGTCGATGAAATCAACCGTTCCGATTTCGATTTGGTCGTCGTTGCAGGCGACATCACCAATACGGGCAGCAACAGGGAGTTGCAGAATATACACCGCAAACTCGGCAGAATTCGCCACCGCTGCATCGCGACTACGGGCAATCACGAAACCACATGGAGCGAGAGTGCCGACACGGAGTTCCGCCGACTGTGGGGGCACAACGGATGCACGACGGCAAATGTGGGCGACTATCTGTTCGTAGCCTATCCCGCAGGGCCTTACATGAAGATGGCCGACGGAGGCATCCGCACCGAAACACTCGCTTGGGTCGATAAAGAAATGTCGAAGGCGAACGGCCGCAAAATCGTAAGCGTCTGCCACTATCCGCTCAACAACGACCTTACCAACCGCGAGGATATAGCAGCCATAATCCGTAAGCACAACGCAATAGCCTCGTTGTGCGGACACTATCACAAACCGAGACTTATGAATTTCGACTCCATCTCCGGGATTCTCGGACGGTCGCTGTCGCTCGGCAGGAAAGGAGAGGAGAACTTCGGCTATACAGTTATCAGATTCGCGAACGATTCGATTTACGTCAGCGAAAAACTGCTCGGCGAACCTGCTATTGCCCGATATGCCGTTCGGCAGGGATACAGCGACGAACTGGCAGCCATAAAGTGCGACCCGAAACCCGCACCGCTGAATGCCGAAAAACTGAATGCCGAACTTATCGTCGAGGATGAAGGGTCGATATATACAAACGTCGTTGTCAAAGGCGACACTATCTATTACGGCAACTCCGAGGGCAAGGTAAAGGCTTACGATTTCAAGCGCAAACGAACCGTATGGGAACGTAGATTCCGCGACCCGATATATTCGTCACCGATATTTCACGACGGCAAAATCATAGTCGCCACCGTTTCGGACAATCTGTGCGCACTCGATGCAGCGAACGGGAAAACCGTATGGTGCAACCGCAACTGCAACATGATGATAGGTGACGGTGTAATTGAGGACGACGCATTATACATCGGCACGAACGGCAAAATGTTCCGCATCGACCCGAGCAGCGGCAAAACCGTATGGCAGTTCGATTTCGGCTACGGACAGCCTCAGGGCAGACCGACTGTCGAAGGCAACCGGCTGGTATTCGGGGCATGGAACCGTCATCTCTATTGCGTGGATACCGAAAGCGGCATGGAACAGTGGCGATGGAACAACGGCAACGAGAATGTTCTGTTCTCGCCGGGGCATATCGTACCGCGCATTGCGAACGGCAGAGTGATGATAGTCGCCCCCGACCGCCACATGACATTCATCGACCTCGAAACGGGCAGGGAGATATGGCGCATAAAACAGCGTCGCGTAAGAGAGACAACCGGATTGAGTCGGGACGGCAAATTGTTCCTTGCCAAGACGATGGACGGGGAGATGATAGCCGTGCCGGTCGATGCCGACGAATACGCCGAGAAATGGTGTGCGGACGCAGGGTGGGGCTACGACCACAATTTTTGCCCGATAATCGCGAACGGAGACACTCTGTTCATGGCGAACCGCACCGGAATGGTCGCCGAAATCGACTGCAGCAAAGGCGTGGTACTCAATGTCGCCAAACTCGGCAACTCGTCTGCCAACGATTTTTGCGCAGACGACAGCGGCTGCGTATGGACGACACTGATAGAGGGCAAGATTTACAGAATCACGAATATTATTCATATACCAAACTTTTAATTAATTTTTACAATGGAGCAGCAGGCACAGCAATTCGTCGACAACTTCATGGCGAAACTTATTGCAAAGAATCCTAACGAGCCGGAATTCCATCAGGCGGTACGCGAGGTAGTGGAGTCGTTGGCACCCTACATCGTATCCGACCCGGCAGTCGAAAAACTTAAAATTCTGGAACGAATCGCCGAACCGGAAAGAGTAATCATGTTCCGCGTTCCGTGGTTGAACGACAAGGGCGAAATCGAAATCAACAGAGGCTACCGCGTACAGATGAACAGCGCGCTCGGTCCGTACAAGGGCGGAATTCGTTTCCACTCGTCGGTAAACCTCAGCATCATGAAGTTCCTCGCATTCGAGCAGACTTTCAAGAACAGCCTTACAACGCTGCCTATGGGCGGTGCGAAAGGCGGTGCGGACTTCGACCCGAAGGGCAAGTCCGATAACGAGGTGATGAGATTCTGCCAGTCGTTCATGACCGAATTGCAGCGTCATATCGGACAGGATACCGACGTTCCGGCCGGCGATATTGGCGTAGGCGGACGCGAAATCGGCTTCATGTTCGGACAGTACAAACGTCTGCGCGACGAATTCACCGGCACACTGACCGGAAAGGGCCTCGAATGGGGCGGCAGTATTCTCCGCCCGGAGGCAACCGGTTACGGAACATGCTATTTCGCACAGGAGATGCTCGCAACCAAAGGCGAGAGCTTCGAGGGCAAGACAGTTACCGTATCGGGGTCGGGCAATGTGGCCCAATTCGCTGTCGAGAAGGCTACCCAGCTCGGAGCAAAGGTCGTTACGATGTCCGATTCGTCGGGATTCATTTACGACCCGGACGGCATCGACAAAGAGAAGCTGGAATATGTAAAGATGCTCAAAAACGTATTCCGCGGCCGAATCAAGGAGTATGCGGACAAATATCCGAACGCCAAATATTTCGCCGGCGAACGTCCTTGGGGCATCAAGTGCGACATCGCAATGCCATGCGCAACCCAGAACGAGCTGAACGGCGAGCAGGCGCAGGCACTCGTCGATAACGGCTGCATTTGCGTTGCCGAGGGTGCGAACATGCCTTCGACACCGGAAGCAATCGCGATATTCCAGGCAAACAAACTGCTTTACTCACCGGGTAAAGCATCGAACGCCGGAGGCGTTGCGACCTCGGGACTCGAAATGTCGCAGAACTCCATGCGCATCAAATGGACCCGCGACGAGGTGGACGAGAAACTCCATTCGATAATGAAGAATATCCACGAAGTATGTGTCAAATACGGAACGGAAGAGGACGGTTACGTCAATTACGTCAAGGGCGCAAACATCGGCGGTTTCATGAAGGTCGCCAACGCCATGATGGCTCAGGGCTGCGTATAGTCCGCCACTGACACTGCACAAAGCGCGGGGTTATATTCGATATAGTCCCGCGCTTACTTTTAACGAAATAAGGTCTCTAAGGTCTTTAAAGTCCCTAAGGTCCCTAACAAAAAAATAATTTCGGGCGATGACCATTGGTGCATCGCCCGAAATACATAATCGGCAACAGGGCAGATTACAACAGATTCAGCTCCTTCTTTATCTCCTCCATCTTGGCATCGAGCGCGGCCTGCACCTCGTCGAACTGCTCGACGGAAGGAAGTTCCGCCTTGACACCGAAATAGAACTTGATTTTAGGCTCCGTTCCCGACGGACGCACCGAAACCTTCGTGCCGTCCTCGGTAATCCATTGGAGCACGTTGCTCTTGTCCTCGATTCCCTCGATAGGCGATTTCGTGCCCGTAGCGACATCCAGTTCTTCGAGCGTCTTATAATCGAGAATCTTCACGACCTTCGAGCCGAGAATGCTCTTCGGCGGATTGTTGCGGTACTCAATCATCATATTCTGAATCTGCTCCGCGCCGTCCTTGCCCTTGCGGACCACATT
>CAZESW010000042.1:0-9190 GCA_964514795.1 uncultured Alistipes sp. | reverse complement strand
CGTCGAAATAGACATAAGCGTAGAGATAAGGCGTCTTGCCATTCATCTTGCGGTACATCACGCTGCCGCTCTTCGCCGCGTACGTCTTGCCGCTCTCGTAATCGTAGAACTCGACTTTCGAAGCCGTCGCTGCCGACATGTCAAGGAGTTTGCCCTCGTCTTCGGCCGCGATGGTGAATTTCAGGCCGCATTCGCCGTTACGGATGTCGGCGGCAGTCGCAGCGGAGCCGTCGTTGCCGAACATGATTACCGAAGCGGAAGCCGACTCGCAGAGGAAGAGTTTGTCCACCTCATAGTAATATTTGTAGGCACCCGCCACGTTTTTCGTCATGGAGGTAGTGTTGTACGACGAGCAGCACTCCGTTACCGGGCCGTCATACGACGCCTCGAATGCCAAAGTAGGATTGGACGACCAGCCCTCCGGAATCTTGGCGTCGGCAATCGAGAATTTCAGATTGCCGTCCGCTATCGAGAACGAAGCCGTTCCGACTGCGTAATATGAAGAATAGCTGGACGAAGCGCTGATTGCGACGTACATGTCGCTGATGTCGAAATTGCCCGGGTCGGCAACCTTTTCGAGATCTACCGACAGCGACAGATAGTAGCCGTTCGACATTGCGTTGGCGTTCGATGCTGCCGCTTCGCCGATATAGATTACCATATTCTTCGACCACGAGCCCAAATCGTAATCCACGACAGCCGAAACGCACGGAACCGACTCGCTGCCGACGACGAATTTGCCCGCAGCCTTCGGAGGTTCGATGCCCGCCATGTCGATTGCGAACTCCGACACGACGCCCGCCTCGAATGCGAGTTTCTTGCCCGCGAGGTCGATTTTCTTCACGAAATCGCCGTTCTCGGCGGTTATCGCGACTTCGAGCGTCGTACCCGACAGGTCGGCAGGAACGCAGGCGAACCAGATGTCCGAAGCCGATTCGGTATTGACCGTAACCTGCGACACGCTGCTGCTTATCGATGCGATACGGGGCTCGGTTTCCAGCCAGTACAGTTCATACGCTCCCGTCAGCGGCTTCTCGGCTTTGAGAGTTACCGATTTTACGGCTCCCGCATCGGCAGAAAGACCGGTGACGGAGAATTTGCAGTATGCCGTCACATGCTCGAAGTGCATCGACACGCGCTCCATATCCGGAGTAATCTCCTCCGAACGGGCGAGCAGAATCTGGGCGGCGGAGTCGCACGACACCGCGGTCGAGGTCTGCACGGTCGGGATTCGGAAATCGTACTCCTTGTACGACTGATAGAAATAGCTGTAACACGACGTCGGGGTGATGGCGAAATAGCGCACCGAACCGCTCGCAGGCACCTTGACCTCCGCCTGGAATTCGGCAGTGCGGCCGTCCTCCGACGGATATACCCACGATTTGAACGGCATTTCGGTTCCGTTTACCGAAACGTGCACGAGGTCGCCGTTTTTCCAGAATACGGGGTACGAACCGCCCGTCTTGTCGCCGAACGCGGTACGTGTTTCGGCCGCTTCGGCAACGAACGTCACCTGACGCATGTCGGCGTATATGTTGTTTTCGATATTTTCTTTCTGGCACGATGCCGAGAATGCCGCAACTGCGGAGAGAAGGGCGAGAGATTTGATAATGTTTTTCATGATGCCTCCGTGTTTAAAAAGTTCCGTAATCTTCCGACGAAGCATCTTCTATATCGCTGCCTCCGCTTGCAGCGAATCCCCGTTCGAGGGACAAATCGATAATTCTAAGTTCGGGACTAAGGAAAATTCCCCCCCCCGAAAAACTCGCAGGATTTTTGCTCATAACCTAAATGTTTTAATAAATTGATTTGCTAACCGGCCACAAAGTTAGGATTTTTATTCGGATTCAGCAAAATATACGGTTTCAAAAAGGAGCCGTATATTTTTTAAAGTCATCAGGGGCCTTAGGGACTTTAAGGTCATTAGGGTCGTTAACGACTTTAACGACTTTAAAAAGATTCCCGCAAAACTTTTTGGCATTACCCTCACTTATTCGTATCTTTGCGACATTAAGGGAAAATCAATTGCAAAACAAAATAAACTGAAAACTATGAGCGAATTCATCTATCAGGAGCCGCTGCCTATCGAGCGCGATACGACCGAATATCGTCTGCTGACGAAAGACTACGTGAAAGTCGTAGAGTGCGACGGCCGCAAGATTCTGAAAATCGACCCTAAGGGTCTGGAACTTCTCTCCAAGGAGGCTTACACCGACGTATCGTTCTACCTGCGTTCGGCACACTTGCAGAAACTGAACAACATTCTGAACGACCCCGAGGCGACCGACAACGACAAGTTCGTGGCCTACACGATGCTTATGAACTCGTGCGTCGCTGCCGAGGGCGAACTGCCGACGTGTCAGGATACGGGTACGGCTATCTGCGTCGCACACAAGGGCGAGGACGTATATACGGGCGTCGATGACGCGGAGTGCATCGCACGAGGCGTTTACGAGACCTACAAGGAGCGCAACCTCCGCTATTCGCAGGTCGTGCCTATCACAATGACCGACGAGCACAACTCCGGCACCAACCTGCCGGCACAGATAGACATCCACGGCGGCAAACCGGGCATGGACTACGAATTCCTCTTCATCACCAAGGGCGGCGGTTCGGCCAACAAGACGTTCCTCTACCAGCAGACCAAGGCGCTGCTCAACGAGGAGTCGCTCGTGAAGTTCTTCAAGGAGCATATCAAGGACCTCGGAACGTCGGCATGTCCTCCGTACCATCTGGCAGTCTGCATCGGCGGAACGTCGGCAGAGATGTGCCTCGCGACCGTGAAGAAGGCCTCGGCGGGTTATCTCGACGAACTTCCTACGTCGGGCAACGAGGGCGGACGCTGCTTCCGCGACCTCGAATGGGAGGACAAGATTCTGAAAATATGCCAGGAAATGGGCATCGGCGCACAGTTCGGCGGCAAATACCTCGTTCACGACGTCCGCGTAATCCGCGCTCCGCGTCATGCGGCATCGTGTCCGGTGGCAATCGGCGTAAGCTGCTCCGCAGACCGCAACATCAAGGCCAAAATCACGCCTGAGGGTATCTTCATCGAGCAGTTGGAGAAGAATCCGTCGAAGTTCCTGCCGAAGGAGGCACCGGCAATGTCGCCAGCCGTAGACATCGACCTCGACGAGGGCATGGACAAGGTTCGCGAGATTCTGACCAAATACCCTATCAAGACCCGTCTGAACCTCAAAGGCACGCTGATTGTGGCCCGCGACATAGCGCACGCACGCATCAAGCAGATGCTCGACGAGGGCAAGCCGATGCCGGAATACTTCAAGAAGCACCCGATTTACTATGCAGGTCCTGCCAAGACCCCGAGCGGAATGGCCTCGGGTTCGTTCGGCCCTACCACCGCCGGACGTATGGACCCTTACGTAGACCTGTTCCAGAAGAATGGCGGTTCGCTCGTAATGGTTGCGAAGGGCAACCGTTCGAAGGCTGTCACCGATGCCTGCGCGGCGAACGGCGGCTTCTACCTCGGTTCAATCGGAGGCCCTGCGGCTATCCTCGCCAAGAACTCCATCAAGAGCGTCGAGGTCGTCGATTTCCCTGAACTCGGCATGGAGGCAGTGCGCAAGATTTACGTCGAGGATTTCCCTGCGTTCATCATCGTGGACGACAAGGGCAACGACTTCTTCGCCGCGTTCCAGCACTAAACCGGCTTCCGGCGAATAACTTACACGGCTTAACGACCTTAAAGACTTTAACGACTTTAAGGTCGTTGCCGGTCGTAGTCAGGCGGCGTGCACAGTTTTTGCCGCAATAAAAACGGCGGTCGCAACGTTACACGACCGAACGGAAATTCTACCTGTTTTACGGATGAAAACATTGTTGAAGATATTGATTGCCGCCTGTGCGACGGCTTTGGGAATCGGCACGGTACGCGCCGACGAGAAAGTTACTTTCGAGACCAACGTCCCGATGCTGGTTTCGGCGGGCGAGGCATTCCGCGTCGAATTCGCGCTCAACGCCAAACCCGACGACAATTCGTTCGTTCCGCCGACGTTCGACGGATTCGACGTTCTCGCCGGACCGGCCGTATCGTCGGGCTCGTCGATTCGCATCATCAACGGCGAGATGAGCAAAAGCACCAACTACACGATTACCTATGTGCTGCTGCCGCAGAAAAGCGGCGAATTCCGCATCGGCCCGGCCGAAGCGAAGGTCAAGGACAAGACCTACCGCACCCGCGAAACGATAGTGGAGGTGCGCGACAACTCGTCGGGCGACGCCTCGGGCGCGGGTCAATCGGCAAACCTCCGGCAGAACGACGACAACGCCTCGCTGGAAAACAGGGCGGGCAGTCAGATTGGCAAGGACGACCTGATGCTGCGTCTCAGCCTTTCGCGCCGCAGCGTCTACAAGGGCGAGCCGATACGGGCGACACTCAAACTGTACAGCCGCGTGAATGTCGTAGGCTCGGAGGGTGCGAAGATGCCGACATTCAACGGATTCTGGACACAGCAGCTCGAAACCGAGCAGGGTCCGTTCCGCGAATCGGTCGGCGGCAAGGTTTACGAAGCCTACAATATCGCCGAATATCTGCTCTATCCGCAGCAGAACGGCACGCTGCACATCGAACCGGCGGAACTGACGGTCGTCGTGCAGGTCGTCGTGCAGAGCAACCGCGGTTTCGACCCGTTCTTCGGCGGAGGACACGAAATCTACAATCTCCGCCGCAAACTCGTTACGCCGGAGGTAAACGTAGCGGTCAAGGATTTCCCTGCCGGAGCGCCTGCATCGTTCACGGGCGCCGTGGGCAAATACACGATGGAGGCTAAACTGTCCACCGACCGTCTGGAAGCCAATTCGGCGGCTACGGCGACCGTTAAGATTTCGGGCACGGGCAACCTCAACTTCCTGCAAGCCCCGAAACTCGAACTGCCGACATCGTTCGAACTCTACGACGTCAAGAGCGACGAATCGCTGCGCACCAACGGTTCGGGCAATACGGGATACCGCCGCTTCGAGTATCCGTTCATAGCACGCGCCGAGGGCGACTACACGATTCCGGCGATTGAGTTCACCTATTTCAATCCCGAGACGGAGCAGTACGTCACGCTCTCGTCGCAGCCTTTCCCGATAGAGATTACGCCCGACCGCAACGGCGGAGGAGCGTTGCAGGGCGTGGTGACGACCGGCACGAAGAAGGAGGACGTGCGGCTGCTCGGCAACGACATACGGTTCATCAAACTCGGCAGTCCCGCCCTGCGCAGCCACGTTACGCCGCTTATTCTGTCGCCGCTCTACTTCATCGTCGCGGCGGCGATAGCGATTCTTTTCGCCGCGATATATTTCGCCATGCGCAAACATATCCGCGACAGCCGCAACACGGCACTCGTCAAGGGTCGCCGAGCCAACAAGGTCGCCGTTCAGCGATTCCGCACGGCAGCGAAATACATGAAAGAGCAGAACCGCCACGCCTTCTACGAGGAGATGCTGCGGGCATTGTGGGGTTATCTGAGCGACCGTTTCAACATTCCTGTCGCCGACCTTACCAAAGAGAGCGTCCGCGAGGAACTTTCGCGCAGAGGAGCGAACGACGAGGCACGTCTGATTACCGAGATAATCTCCGAGTGCGAGGAGGCGCAATATTCGCCGTCGGCATCGGTGCGTATGGACGAGGTCTATGCCGAGGGAATCGACATAATTTCGAGAATCGAATCTGCAATCAAACGATAGGGAGGAGAAGCGCAATGAAAAAGATATTTTCAATCATACTCTTCGCGGCAATGTTCGCCGCCACGGCATTCGCCGGGAACGAATCCGCCGAATCCGTACAGCCTGAACCGGCAATAACCGCCGAAACCGCTGCTGCTCCCGTGGCGGCCGACGACAAGGAGTTCTGCCGCACGGCGTGGGACGAGGGCAACAAGGCCTACATCGACGGCGACTACAAACGGGCGATAGAGTGCTACGACTCGATTATCGGCCGCGGCCGCTACTCCGTGAAGCTGTACTACAATCTGGCGAACGCATATTTCAAGGTCGGCGAAACGGGCCGCGCCATACTATATTATAATAAGGCGCTGAAACTCGCTCCGTCGAACGACGACGTGCGCTACAACCTCGCGATAGCCGAAGCGCAGACGAAGGACAAAATCGCGGTCGTTCCCGAATTTTTCCTGAACCGCTGGATGCGCGGCATCCGCAACTCGATGAGCTGCACGGCATGGAGCGTACTTTCGCTCGTCGCATTCGCCGCCGTATTCGCATTCGCGCTGCTGTTCCTGCTGTCGGGACGCATCGCCGTCCGCAAAACCGGATTCTACGGCGCACTCGCGGCACTGCTCGCATTCGTCATAACGGCATCGTTCGCCATAGCCGAACGGCGCGACATGCTGCGGCGCGAACAGGCGATAGTGATGTCGTCGGCAATATCGGTCAAGAGTTCGCCCGACCGTTCGGCGACCGACCTTTTCGTGCTGCACGAAGGTACGAAAGTACGAATCGCGACCGAAATCGACGGCTGGTACGAGATAGTGATAGCCGACGGCAAGAAGGGTTGGACCGAAAGCCGGAACATAGAACAGATTTAAGCCTATGTCGAAACTGCTCGAAAACGTCGTCGTCGAACTGTCGCGTCTGCCTGGTGTCGGCCGGCGGACGGCATTGCGGCTGGCGATGCACATACTGAAAATGGACAGCGAACAGGTCGGACAGATGACGGCGAGCATCGACGACTTCCGCAATAAGGTTTGCCGGTGCGCGCAGTGCAACAATCTGTCGGACACCGAGATTTGCGAGATTTGCAGCGACCCGTCGCGCGACCGGACGACCGTCTGCGTCGTCGAGCAGGTCGCCGATTTGCTCTCCATCGAGAAGACGCAGCAGTACCGCGGCGTCTACAACGTGCTGGGGGGCGTAATTTCGCCGATGCAGGGCATCGCGCCGTCGGATTTGAAAATCGACATGCTGCTCGACCGTATCGCGCTGGGCGAAATCCGCGAGGTGATAATCGCTATTTCGGCATCGGTCGAGGGAGAAACGACGATGTTCTATCTGATGAACTGTCTGCGTAAGTTTCCGCATCTGAAAATCACGACCATAGCCCGCGGAATCGGATTCGGCGACGAACTCGAATACGTGGACGAACACACCATAACACAGGCGCTCATGAACCGCCGCGAAGTGGGATTATAACCTAAAAAACATACCTTATGAAGAAATCCGCCAGAACTCTCGCAACCCTTGCGCTCGCACTGCCGCTGGCAGGCTGCAACAAGACGGAGCAGAAGCCGAACATCGTATTTTTCCTCGTGGACGACATGGGATGGCTCGATTCGTCGATTGCCTTCGGCGAGGAGGCATATCTGCTCAACCTGCGCTACCATACGCCCAACATGGAGCGTCTCGCCGAGCGCAGTACGCTGCTGACGCACACATACGTAAGTCCCGTTTCGTCGCCGACGCGAACGACGCTGATGACGGGCATGCACTCCGCACACGCGCGAATCACCGACTTCACGACGGCATTCCCCGGCATTCCGAGCGACGCTTCGCACAAGCCGGAGAAACTCGCCAACGACGTTCTGATTCATCCGGAATGGAACTGGAACGGCATCTCGCCGACGGCGGGAATACCGAATACGGTACAGATAACGCCGATGGTCAAGCTGCTCCAGGACGACGGCTACTACACGATACACGTCGGCAAGGGACACTGGGCGGCGGCAGGAACCCCGGGGGCAAGCCCTTACAACATGGGATTCTGCGTGAACGTGGCAGGTCAGGTAGCGGGCAAGCCGACGAGCTACTACGGCGAGGAGAACTACGGCAACACCAAGGACAAGTGGAGCGTATTCTCGACCATGAACCTCACCGAATACTACGGTACGCACACCCATCTCACGGAGGCTCTGACGCTCGAAGCGCTCAAAACGCTCGACTATCCGATAAAGAACGACATGCCGTTCTACCTCTACATGGCGCACCATGCCGTTCATACGCCTATCACGCCCGACCCGCGTTTCGTACAGCGTTATCTCGACGAGGGCTGCGACCAGGGACAGGCGAATTTCGCCTCGCTCGTCGAGGGAATGGACAAGAGTCTGGGCGACATAATGGACTATCTCGAAGCGAAGGGCATAGCCGACAATACAATCATCATCTTCATGTCCGACAACGGCGGCAACTCGGAGAACAACTCCAAGGGCGGCGAGGTTCACACCCAGAACGCACCTCTGCGCGAGGGAAAGGCTTCGTGCTACGAGGGCGGAATCCGTGTGCCGATGATGGTTTGCTGGCCTAACAAAATCGCACCGAAAACCCGCATCAACACTCCGGTTCTGGCGGAGGACGTATTCCCGACGATTCTCGAAATGGCCGGCATCAAGGACTACAAGACCATTCAGGAGGTGGACGGAAAGAGCATCGTCCGTCTGCTTACCGACGGTTCGCGCGTTGTCGAGCGGGCGATGAAGGCGGGCGAAATCACCGACCAGAAATCCGCCAACGCATTCGTCATCGACGAGTCGGTTTCGGGCATCGACCCGCAGCGCGAGATAGTTTCGCACTTCCCGCACCAGTGGAAGCCTTATCCGCTCGACGACATCGACTATCTCACCTCGATGCGCAAGGGCGACTGGAAAATCGTATACCGCCACCGCACTCAAACGCTCGAACTCTACAATTTGGCAGAGGATTTGAGCGAGCGTAACGACCTCGCGGCCGCCGAGCCTGAGAAACTGCGCGAGCTCGCCGCCATATTGAGCGACAAACTGCGCGGCTGGAACGCCTCGATGCCGCGATTCCGTTCGACGGGCGAATACATCCCGTATCCGGACGAACTGGCGAACAAGAACTAAACGCTATATGACATGAAACTGAAATCGCTGATTATGATTATGCTGGGTGCTGCGATGCTGGGCGGATGCTGCTCGGCATGCAAGCAGCGCACCAAGAATGCCAGGCCGCTCGAAGGCACGGTATGGCATCTGATACAAATCGAAGGCCGCGACGTGGCTGCGGAAGCGGGCACGTTCGACATCACGCTACAAGACGGCGGTCTGTCGGGCATCGGGGCCTGCAACCGTCTGATGGGCAGTTACACCGTCGGGCCGAATATGGGCATCCGCTTCGGTGCGCTCGCATCGACGCGAATGATGTGTCCGGACGTGGATATGGAGACGCAGCTGGCATCCGTCCTCGAATCGGCAACGCACTACGACATCGACTACGA
>CAZESW010000041.1:5027-9311 GCA_964514795.1 uncultured Alistipes sp. | reverse complement strand
ATTTATACCGCCTCTTTCAGTTCGGAGAATGCGGCGCGTTCAATCTTTCCGCGGGCATAGTCGAGCGTAACGCGGAACGTTTTCTCGCCCGACGAAGGCACCTCGAACATGGTGTCCATCATTATCGCCTCGCACAGCGAGCGCAGACCGCGCGCACCGAGTTTGAACTCTACCGCCTTGTCCACCACATAGTCGAGCACGTCCTCGTCGAACATCAGCTCCACGCCGTCCATCTCGAACAGACGCTGATACTGACGCACGATGGCGTTCTTCGGCTCGGTCAGAATCTTGCGCAGGGCATCCTTCGACAGTCTGTCCATATAGGTAAGCACCGGCAGACGTCCGACAAGTTCGGGAATCAGTCCGAAACTCTTGACATCCTGCGGCATAACGTATTTCATCAGATTGTCGCGGTCGATGCGGTCGGTATTGACGCGGCCGTAACCCATCGCCCGTGTATTGAGTCGCTGGGCGATGCGCTTCTCGATTCCGTCGAACGCTCCGCCGCAGATGAACAGAATGTTGCGGGTATCGACCTGAATGAACTTCTGGTCGGGATGTTTGCGGCCGCCCTGCGGAGCGACATTCACCACCGTGCCTTCCAGAATTTTCAGCAGAGCCTGCTGCACGCCCTCTCCCGACACGTCGCGCGTGATGCTCGGATTGTCGCCTTTGCGGGCGATTTTGTCGATTTCGTCGATGAAGACTATACCGCGTTCAGCCGCTGCGACGTCGTAGTCCGCAACCTGCAAAAGCCGCGAAAGGATGCTTTCGACATCCTCGCCGACATATCCCGCCTCGGTGAGCACCGTAGCATCGACAATCGTGAACGGAACTTTCAGCAGTCGGGCAATCGTGCGGGCAATCAGTGTCTTGCCGGTTCCGGTCGGACCGACGAGCAGGATGTTCGACTTGTCGATTTCGACATCGTCGGCACTCTTGCGGGCGATGCCCGAAAGACGCTTGTAGTGGTTGTAGACAGCGACCGATATATACCGTTTCGCGCTGTCCTGTCCAATGACGTACTGGTCGAGAAAAGCCTTTATCTCGGCAGGTTTGAGCATGTTCTCCATGCGGAGGTCGAAGCCCTTCGCCTTTTTGGCGGTCGAGAGCATCTCGTTCTCGGCAAGCGACTTGTAGCCGAGTTCGATGCACCGTCCGCAGATATTCACGCCGCTCTCCATGCCCTGGAACAGTATGTCGGCATCGCTGCGTTTGCATCCGCAGAACGAGCAGCAGTCCTCGCGGCGGTTCGAGCCGCCGCCCTTATTGTTTCCGTGTTGCGCCATCTCTATTTTTCGCGTTTTGTCAGAACTTCGTCGATAAGTCCGTATGCTTTCGCCTCCTCGGACGACATCCAGTAGTCGCGGTCGGCATCGTGTTCGATAGTTTCGATTGGCTTTCCGGAGTGCTCCGACAGAATTTCGTACAGTTCTCTTTTTACCCGTGCTATCTCGCGGGCGGTAATCTCGATATCCGAAGCCTGTCCCTGCACGCCACCCAGCGGCTGGTGAATCATCACGCGCGAGTGAGGCAGAGCCGAACGTTTGCCTGCGGCGCCCGCCGTAAGCAGCACGGCACCCATCGAAGCCGCCATACCGGTACAGATGGTCGCGACGTCGCAGTTCACGAGCTGCATAGTGTCGTAGATGCCCAGTCCCGACGACACGCTGCCGCCCGGAGTATTGACATATAACTGAATATCCTTAGACGGGTCTATGGATTCGAGGAACAGAAGCTGCGCCTGAATGATATTGGCGACATCGTCGTCTATCGGCGCTCCGAGAAACAGAATGCGGTCCATCATCAGACGGCTGAACACGTCGAGTTGCGTAACGTTCAGTTGGCGCTCTTCGAGAATCATCGGATTGACATACGATGCGCTCACCGAACGATAGTCGTGCAGTTTCAGGCTGCCGATGCCGCAGTGCTTGACGGCAAATTTTTCGAATTCCGACATAACTTTCTGTATTTTTTAGAATTTAATATTAAACGATTAAAAAGACTCTGCAAGTTTGATACAAAAACAAACCCGCAGAGTCCTTTACCTAATCGAAGGAACCGTTCCTTACAAACTCTGGGCTAACTTGGCGAACTCCTCAGCCGAAACAGCCTTCTCGACAACCTTGACCTTCGACTTCACAGCCTCGACCACCTTCTGCTCGTAGAGTTTCTCGTAAATCTTCTGGCTCTGCTCCTTGTTGTCGAGGATGCTCTTGGCGAAGTTGGCGAGCATATCCTCCGGAGCGTTAGGCATACCGTACTGCGCGAACTGCATCGCCGCGAGTTCCTTTGCCTCGGCCTGCGCCTCCTCTGCCGATACGGAAATCTTCTCGGCGGTGATAATCTGCTTCTGGATGTAGTTCCACGAGAACATCTTCACGAATGCGTCGAAATCCTTCTCGATATCCTCCATCGTGAACTTGCCCTCGTTGATGGTATACAACCAGCGTTTGAGGAATCCCTCCGGCATGGCGAGATTTGCCTTTTCGAGCATATAGTTGCGGGTCGTCGCAACGAACATGTAGTCGCTCTCGCGCAGGGTCTCCTTGTCAATCTGCGCATCGATATATGCGTCGAGTTCCTTTGCGTCCTTCACCTCGCCGCCAGGGAATGCGGTCTTGAAGAACTCCTCGTTGATTTCAGGATTTGCGAAACGGCGAATCTTCGTGATTTCGAGCGAGAATTTAGGGTTGATATCTTTCAGCTCGTCCTCCTTGACGTGGAGCATCGAGGCACGCTGTGCCGGAGTCTTGTACATCTCGTTGATGTCGATTTCGGTCTTGTAACCCACTTTCTTGCCGATAAACTGCTTGCGCTCCTCATCGTTCATCGAGATAAGTCCGACGTAAGCGTCCTCGACACGCAGGTCACCGTTGTCGAGCGTTACGGTCAGAGCCTCGTCGCTGGCAACCTCCTCAACGTCTATCAGACGACCGTAGCGGCGCAGGTAGTTGTCGAGGAAATTCTCGTGCATCTTCTTATCAATCTTTATCTTGTAGTAGTTAATCTTGTCCTTCGCGGTAAGTTCGACGTCATACTTCGGAGCCTCGCCGATTTCAAATACGAACTCGAATTCGGTCGAGTTGTCGAAATCGAAATCGCCCTGCTCCTCGGCAGGAATCACGTCGCCGACATAGTCGATGTTCTCCTTCTGCAAATATTCGAACACCGCATTGGATGCCGTGCGGTACGACTGCTCGGCGATTGCGCCCTTGCCGTACATCTTCTTGATGATGCCCATCGGAACCATACCCGGACGGAAACCCGGAATGTTAGCCTTGCGTTTGTAATCGTGAAGCATCTTGTTCACAGCCTCGCCGTAATCTTTTTCATCGACTACGACTTTCAGGAGCGATACGCCCGCTTCCTTTTCTACTTTTGTGATATTCATACTGTTTATATTGTTGTTTATCTATTATTCGACACAATACATCGGGGCGCAAAGATAATAATTTTCCGAAGAAAACGCAAGTTTGCATCATATTTACTACCTTTGTACGGTATGAAACATGTTATTACATTCGCATTTTGCGTGTCGCTGCTCTTTTCGTGCGGCAGCGGAGGCAAACAGAAACAGCAGACGGCGACGCCAGTCGCACCTAAAATATACACCTACGAAGTCGTCGCTTCGTATCCGCACCTGACATCGAGTTACACGCAGGGATTGCAGTTCATCGACGGCGTAATGTGGGAGGGAACGGGCGAATACGGACACTCGAAATTGCAGACCATCGACCTCGAATCGGGGCGTGCCGACGTCATCGCATCACTTCCCCGCAGCGAATTCGGCGAGGGAATAACCGTACTCGGCGACAAGGTCTACCAGCTGACGTGGCAGAACCGCACGATGCACATCTACGACCGCGGAACGGGCAAACCTCTCCGCAGCATCTCCTACGAAGGCGAGGGCTGGGGACTGACGAGCGACGGCGAAAAACTCTACATGTCCGACGGCTCGTCCGTAATCCGCACAATCGACCCGCATACCTTCAAGCGCACGGGCAGCATCTCCGTACTCTACGAGGGCCGTTCCGTGCCGTATCTCAACGAACTCGAATGGATTGACGGACGCATCTGGGCCAATGTCTACACGCTCGACCAAATCATAATCATCGACCCTGCGACGGGCAATGTCGAGGGGTTGATAGACCTGACCGGCATTCTGCCCGCAGAGGAGATTTACGCCTCGACCGACGTGCTGAACGGCATAGCCTACGACGCTGCGAACGACCGCATTTTCGTTACGGGCAAGAATTGGAGCCGCATTTTCGAAATCAAAAT
>CAZESW010000041.1:2480-4927 GCA_964514795.1 uncultured Alistipes sp. | reverse complement strand
CTGGCGCGATATTCGCTCGCCGACCGTTCGTTCGACATCGCAGCCCGTGCGGCAGAACTCGCCCGTGAAGCGATTGCCGACTGCGGCAGAAACTGTTACGCGGCAGGTTCGATACATCCCGTCGGCACGGATTGCCACACGAAGCAAATCGACGGTCTGATTTCGGGCGGAGCCGATGCGATACTGCTCGAAAGCATCTGCCGCACCGACAACCTCACCGACATCGTCCGGCTTGTGCGCCGTCGCAGTTCGTGGATTCCGATAATGACATCGGCGACAGCCACCCATCTGCCCGACGCCGAAACATTTCTGAATGCGCTGCCCGCCGAAGAACTGCTCGCCATAGGCTACAACTGTTCCGACGGAGTCCGGAGCATATCCGCCCAAGCCGAATGGCTCGCCGACAATGCCTCCTGCGCCGTGATTCTCTACCCCAACACCAACCAGCAGCCCGACGCATTCGCCGACGCGATGGAGGAGTATCTCCGACGCGGAATGTGCAACATCGCAGGCGGTTGCTGTGGCACGACACCCGACCACACGGCGGTTCTCGCAGCAAAAATCGGAAGATACACGCCCCGCAAATTCCGATAGAGCGACGAATGTTGGGAACTATCCCCGAAAATCGCTACCTTTGCGGTATCAATGCCGAAGATATGACACCTATCGAATTTCGCAGACATCTGCACGCACATCCGGAACTATCGTTCGCCGAACATGTCACTGCCTCATTCATAGAGGATTGCCTGAAAGCGGAGGGCATAGCCTGCCGCCGTATCGCCGATACGGGCGTACTCGCCGAAATCTGCGGACGCACAACCGGAGGACGCACCGTAGTTCTTCGCGCCGACATCGACGCGCTGCCGATAAACGAGGCTACCGGGCTCGAATTCGCTTCGCACAACGATGGAGTCATGCACGCCTGCGGGCACGACATGCACGCTGCCGTATTGTTCGGCGTATTGCAGGAACTGAACCGCAGCCGCGATTTCGACGGGACGATTTTAGGTCTGTTCCAGCCTGCCGAGGAGTGCAACCCCGGCGGTGCATCGAAAGTGCTAGCCGAAAATCCGTTCGAGGGGTACGACATCGTCGCCGTGATAGGCGAACATGTCGATTCGGGATTGGAGGTCGGCGAAATCGGATTCTGCGCCGGTCGGTTCATGGCATCGAACGACGAACTGCGATTCCGCGTGCACGGCAGGGGCGGACATGCGGCACAGCGCGACAAAATCGACGACACGGTAACCGCCGCCGCACATATCGTCGCGATGCTCAACGCCGTAAACGACGGTCAGACCGTTCTGTCGATTGGCAGAATCGTCGCCGACGGAGCGACGAACGTAATTCCCGACGAGGTATATATGGAAGGAACGTTGCGTACGTTCGACGAATCTGTGCGCCGCACTACATGGCGCGTTATCGAAGGCATCGCCGCAAGTATCGACGCGAAATTCGGCACCCGCACCGAAACGGACATCGACCGCGGCTATCCGTGCGTCGTGAACGACGAGGGCCTGACGGCATTCGCGCGGAAAATCGCGGAGGAGAAATACCGCACGGTAGAACTTCCGCCGCGAACGACATCCGAGGATTTCGGGTGGTACTGCACCGAATATCCGTCGCTGTTTTACAGACTGGGAGTGGGAGCCGCCGCAGGACGGAGCCACACTCCGACATTCGAGCCGGACGAGAGGGCGATAGAGGTCGGCACGGACTTCATGCGCCGTCTTGCCGTAAAAGCAATAACCGAATATGGGGAAAAAGAGGAATAAACATATAGATGCGCAGGAACGCGCAGGATTCATAGTAAACATGTTCCGCGAGATGCCGGAACACAAATTCACGCTCAAACATCTTGCAGCGGCATCGGGCGGAGCGAGCAAGGAGGCCCGCAATTCGACCAAAGCGATTCTCGAAACGCTGCTCGAACAGGGCTTCATCGAGTACGACGGCCGACGCTACCGTTTGAGCAAAGCAGGAATGCCCCACTACACGGGCAAAGTCTGCATGACGCAGACCGGTAACATCTTCGTCCGCAGCGAGGAGCTGCCGACCGACGTATTCATCCATCCGCGCAACACGATGCATGCGCTCGAAGGCGATACGGTCGAAATAATCGTAGTCTCCAAGAAAGCACGCCGCGACGACTCGGCGGAGGGCGAAATAACCGCCGTAATCGAACGCAGCAAAAAATGTTATGCCGGAGTCGCCGAGGTTCTGCCGAGAGCGATAGTCGTGCATCCCGATTCGCGGAAGATACATACCGACATCTACCTGTCGCGGAACAAATATCCAGACATCAAAACGGGCGACAAGGTGGCTGTACACATTGTCGAATGGCGCGAATCCAACCAAATGCCGACCGGCGAACTCGTCGATATGCTCGGAGTGCAGGGCGAGAACGACGCCGAGATGCACTCCATACTGCTCGAATACGACCTGCC
>CAZESW010000041.1:0-2380 GCA_964514795.1 uncultured Alistipes sp. | reverse complement strand
TATCTGGTAGACCGCACGATACCGATGCTGCCCGAACGGCTCTCGAACGAACTATGTTCGCTGCGTCCGCACGAGGAGAAACTCTGCTTCTCGGCGGTATTCGTCATCGGCGAGGATTTGAAAATCGAGAGCGAATGGTTCGGCCGCACGGTGATATACTCCGACCGACGCTTCACCTACGAGGAGGCGCAGGAGGTTATCGAGACCGGCAGCGGCGACATGGCGGAGGAGATTCTGACGCTCGACAGGCTCGCGCAGGCTATGCGCAAGGAGCGTTTCCGCAAGGGTGCGATAGTTTTCGACCGTCGCGAGGCCAAATTCTCGCTCGACGGGGAGGGTCGCCCTACGGGCGTATATTTCAAGGTACAGAAGGATGCCAACCGGCTTATCGAGGAGTTCATGCTGCTCGCCAACCGCCGTGTCGCGACATTCTGCGCCCGCAAGAACGGTCGCGAACGCACGATGGTATTCCGCGTTCACGACAAGCCGAACGACGAGAAATTCGACAGGTTCCGCCAGTTCATCATGCGTTTCGGGCATATATTCAAGGCTACGAAGGGGGTTGCCGTCGCACACGAACTCAACAAACTGCTGTCGGACGTCCGCGGTCGGGCGGAGGAGAACGTCGTGTCGATGCTCGCCATACGTTCGATGGCGAAAGCGGTCTACACGACCGACAACATCGGGCACTACGGACTCGGATTCCGCTACTACACCCACTTCACCTCGCCCATACGCCGTTATCCCGACATGATGGTGCACCGGCTGCTGCAACGCTATCTCGACGGCGGCAGGTCGGCGAACAAGGATGAATACGAGGAGCTCGCCGTTCGCGCTTCGGAACGCGAAATCGTCGCAGCCGACGCCGAACGTGCCTCAATAAAATACAAGATGGTCGAATTCATGGCGGACAAAACCGACGAGGAGTTCGACGGCCATATTTCGGGAATGTCGGACTGGGGGATATTCGTAGAACTCGAAAACTCGCTTATCGAAGGCATGGTCGCACTGCGCGACATCCGCGGCGACTACTACCGCTTCGACGAGGAGCGTTACGAGGTTTACGGGCACTCGACAGGCCGCACGTTCACACTCGGCGACAAGGTGCGCGTTCGGGTCAAGAGCACCGACCTGCGCCGACGGATACTCGACTTCACGCTTGTAGACAGGAAAACGGAGGAGGACGAAGAAGAACTTTTCATCGCCGAGACTCCGAAAATCAAACGCAAAAAGAAAAAATAGGTGAACTCACTGAACGATATATTCACGAAAGCCCGCAATCGCGAACCGCTGACATTCGACGAGGCATGCCGGCTATACGACGAGGCCCCGCTGCCCGAACTTGCCGCGGCGGCCGACGCATTCCGGCGAGAACAGGTCGCCGACCCCGAGGTCGTAACGTGGCAGATAGACCGCAACGTCAATACCACGAATGTCTGCATTTCGGGCTGCCGTTTCTGCAATTTCCACTGCAAGCCGCACCAGAGCGAACGCCATTTTATCACCACAATCGACGAATACTGCGAAAAGATTGAACGGATGCTCGCACTCGGCGGCGACCAGTTGCTGTTGCAGGGAGGCATGCACCCGCAGTTGGGCATAGGATTCTACGAGGAGTTGTTTCGCGAACTCAAACGCCGCTATCCGCAGGTGAGGCTTCACGCACTCGGTGCGCCCGAAGTCGCTCATATCGCGAAAGTCAGCGGACTGACGACGCGCACGACGCTCGAACGGCTCGTCGCGGCAGGTCTGGATTCGCTCCCCGGTGCTGGTGCCGAAATACTCGTTCCGAGGGTGCGCAAGGCGATTTCGCCGAACAAACCCGATGTCGAGAGCTGGCTGTCGGTGATGCACGAGGCGCACGAAATGAATCTGCCGACCTCGGCGACCATGATGTACGGGCATATCGAAACGCCTCACGAACGAATCGAGCATCTGATACGCATTCGCGACCTGCAAGCCGCTGTTCCGACGGGCAACTACGGATTCATAGCATTCATTCCCTGGATTTTCCGTTCGTCGGGCACGCAACTCGAAGCGCAGGGCATCACGACGCATTTTTCGCCGTCGGAATATGTGCGCATAATCGCCGTGAGTCGATTGGTGCTGAACAACATACGCAACATTCAGGCTTCGTGGCTCACGGTCGGCAAACAGACGGCGCAGATAGCCCTTCACAGCGGAGCGAACGACATGGGGTCGATAATGATTGAGGAGAATGTGGTTTCGTCGGCAGGAGCGCACAACAGTTTCGACGCCGAAGGCATTCAGGCTGCAATCCGTGAAGCGGGCTTCACCCCTCGGCTGCGCGACCAACTCTACCGATACCGGTAAAAGAAAAAGACCTTAGGGACACTAAGGACTCTAAGGTCGTTAAAGA
>CAZESW010000040.1:0-9360 GCA_964514795.1 uncultured Alistipes sp. | reverse complement strand
AGTGGCTCGAAGGGCTCGTGGACTGGAATCTGTCGCGTTCGCGGTTCTGGGGCACTCCGCTGCCTATCTGGGCGACCGAAGACCACGCCGAACTCAAATGCATCGGTTCGGTCGAGGAGCTGTTCGCCGAAATCGAGAAATCGGTGGCTGCGGGCTTCATGACCGAGAATCCGTACAAAAATTTCCGCGTCGGCGACATGTCGAAGGAGAACTACTCGACCGCCAACATCGACCTGCACAAGCCTTATGTCGATTCCATCATACTCGTTTCGTCGAAGGGCGAGCCGATGCGCCGCGAAAGCGACCTTATCGACGTGTGGTTCGATTCGGGTGCCATGCCATACGCACAGCTGCACTATCCGTTCGAGAATGCCGACAAGTTCGGCGACGTGTTCCCGGCCGACTTCATCGCCGAGGGTGTTGACCAGACGCGCGGATGGTTCTTCACGCTCCATGCAATCGCGACGATGCTTTTCGACAACGTTGCGTTCAAGAACATCATCTCCAACGGTCTGGTGCTCGACAAGAACGGCAACAAGATGTCGAAGCGTCTGGGCAATGCCGTAGACCCGTTCGAGGTTCTCGACCGCTACGGAGCCGATGCCACCCGCTGGTACATGATTTCCAACTCGCAGCCGTGGGACAACCTCAAATTCGACGTCGAGGGTGTGGACGAGGTGCGCCGCAAGTTCTTCGGAACGCTCTACAACACCTATTCGTTCTTCGCGCTCTATGCCAACGTGGACGGATTCACGGGCAGGGAGGCGGAGATTCCGGTTGCCGAACGTCCGGAAATCGACCGCTGGATAATATCGCTGCTCAATACGCTCGTCAAGGACGTAACGGCATCGCTCGAAAACTACGACCCGACGCCTGCCGCACGTGCGATACAGGATTTCGTCGGCGAGAACCTTTCGAACTGGTACGTCCGTCTGAACCGCAAGCGTTTCTGGGGCGGCGAGATGAATGCCGACAAACTCGCTGCATATCAGACGCTCTATACGTGTCTTGAAACCGTCGCGAAACTTTCGGCACCGTTCGCACCGTTCATCTCCGACCGCATTTTCCGCGACCTGAACGCCGTAAGCGGACGCAACGCCGAGGAGTCGGTACACCTGGCATCGTTCCCTGTGTGCGACGATTCGCTGACCGACACCGAACTCGAAGAGATGATGTCGCTGGCACAGCGCGTATCGTCGATGGTGCTCGCCCTGCGCCGCAAAGTGAACATCAAGGTTCGCCAGCCGCTGACGAAGATTGTCGTTCCGGTGCTCGACACCGACACCGAACACCGAATCGAGGCGGTGAAGAATCTGATTCTGAACGAGGTGAACGTGAAGGAGCTCGAACTCATCCACGATACCACGGGCGTAATCACCAAGCGTATAAAGCCTAACTTCAAGACGCTCGGTCCTCGTTACGGCAAGTACATGAAGCAGATTGCCGCCCTCACGGCGACATTCTCGCAGGAGCGCATAGCCGAAATCGAGCAGTCGGAGACGACCGTACTCGACCTGGGCGGCGAGCAGATAACCGTAACGGCAGCCGACTTCGAAATCACGTCGGAGGATATGCCGGGCTGGCTCGTAACGTCGGAGGGCAAACTGACGGTCGCACTCGACATCACCGTAACTCCGGAACTTCTCCGCGAAGGTGTGGCACGCGAACTGATAAACCGTATACAGAACATCCGCAAGGATTCGGGATTGGAGGTAACCGACAAGATTTCGGTCGAAATCGAGGCGAAAGAGTCCGTCAAGGACGCCGTAGCCGAGTTCGGAGGTTACATCGGACAGCAGACGCTCGCCGTCGGTGTCCGTACCGAAACCGAGCCTAAGGGAGAGTTCGTAATCGACTCGGACGTTAACGACGAGCCGTTGAAGATAGCGATAACGAAAATTCGATAAAAATTTTCGTCGCTTCCGAAAAAGGCTCTCGCAATATTGCAGAGCCTTTTTTCGTTTAGAGCACAAGCAAAAACGAAGAGGCGGATTTGGAATTATAATAAATAATGTATACTTTTACTAAACGATATCCGCAAATAAGAACCTTAAAAACCGAATTGTCATTATGGCAGAGCAAGAGAAAAAATGTTATACCGACGCTGAACTGGCGGAGTTCAAGGAGTTGATTTTGCAGAAACTCGCATCCGCACGAAGCGACTACGAGACATTGCGCGCCACGATTACGCATACCCACGACAACGACACCGAGGACACCTCGCCGACATTCAAAGTGTTGGAGGAGGGAGCGACGACGCTGTCCAAGGAGGAGTGCGCACGTCTGGCATCGCATCAGATGAAGTTCATCAAGAATCTCGAAATGGCACTCGTCCGCATCGAGAACAAGACCTACGGCATCTGCAAAACCACGGGCAAACTGATTCCGAAGGCACGTCTTATGCGCGTACCGCACGCAACGGAGTGCATCGAAGCCAAGGAGAGCCGCAGATAGGCGGCTTCGCCCAAAAAAAGAAAACACCCGGCGGAATCCGCCGGGTGTTTTTTCATTAACGACCTTAACGACTTTAAGGACTTTAAAGCAATCCCGTCAAAAAAGGCAAAAAAAATGAGGTCTTCGGAGGTATTCGACTCCAAGGGAGCACCCCTTGCGAGTCTTAGCGATTATCATCGCAACCTTCCGATTTCCTCAACCAACCTAAAACTACTAACCTAAATGAACCTTAAAACTTCACTGCAAAGATAAGGCTAATTTCAATACCGTGCAAGAGTTTTATTAAAAATTTTCAAAAAATTTATCATTTTATTTAATAATATACCTGCATAAACCTTACTGACTGCATATTACGAAACAGACCGATTTTTACAAAAATCCGCTCCATATCACACTCCAAGCGGTATTCCGGCACAAAAATGCACGCCGGAATTGGAAATTACGAAACGTTTTGCTATCTTTGTTTACGAGCAGTAACTGTTCTCAACCCGAAACCGCATGATAGACGCCTTTATCGCATACCTCGCAGCCGAACGGCGATATTCGCCGCTGACCGTGCGCAACTACCGCCACGACGTGGAGAGTTTCGCCGCATGGTGCTGCGACCGCGCGGGCATACCGAAGGAGAGTTTCGACCCTGCGACGGTTCGGCTCGACGACGTCCGCGAGTGGATTATGCACCGCATGGACGACGACCGCATCAAACCGGCGTCGATGAATCGCGAACTGTCGTCGCTGAAAAGTTATTTCCGCTACCTGCGCATGCACGGCAAAGTAGACCGCGACGTTTTCAAGCGCATTTCGTCGCTCAAAACCCCGCACCGTCTGCCCGCATTCGTTCCCGAAACGCGCATGGAGACTGTTTTGGAGAATCTGCGCGAGCAGAGCCGGACTGACGATTTCGTCGAGCAGCGCAACGCCCTTATCATCTCCCTGCTTTACAGTTGCGGCATCCGTCTTGCCGAGTTGTGCGGCATACGCACCGACGATTTCACCTACGGATACACCACGCTGAAAGTACGCGGAAAGGGCGACAAGGAGCGCGTAATCCCGATTCTGCCCGAGGTCGGACGGCGAATCGGGGACTATATCGCGACGGGGCGCAATGAAGGCATAATAATTGACGACGTATCGACGCTGATTCTGTCGGAGAAGGGCAAACCGCTGTCGCGCTCGTCTATCAGGCGCATCGTCGATGCCGAGTTGAGCCAGGCGGGAGTGCAGGGGCGCAGAAGTCCGCACGTCTTGCGCCACACGTTCGCCACGCACCTGCTCAACCGCGATGCCGACATGCGCGACATTCAGGAGCTGATGGGGCATTCGTCGCTGAAAACAACGCAGAACTACACCCACAACAGCATCGCCAAACTGCAAAGCGTTTACGCCAAGGCGCACCCGCATAAATAGGAAACGTCGGAATGCTTACAAACGGCAGTAAGTCATGGAATGCATCGGGGATTGAACGGTAACGGACTCACGGCAAAGCCGTGTATACAGATATTACCCACCCCCAAACCCTCGCCTCAGGCAGGGGCTTATACGGGAAACGTCGGATGCTTACAAACGAAAACTACTCGCGAAGGCGAGTTTATTATAAAACCCTTAAAAACAAATGCTATGGACGTTAAGATTCAATCGGTGAAATTCGATGCCGGCCAGCAGCTGGTAGAATTCGTAGAGAAAAAGATGTCGCGTCTGGAACGGTTCGCAGACCATCCGACGGGAGTGGATGTCATTTTGCGTCTGGACAAAGACCACGAGAAGGGAAACAAAGTCGCAGTATCGACACTGCATATCGCCGGCGGCGACATAGTTACGGAACAACGTGCGAAAACGTTCGAGGAGGCGGTGGACCTGTCGCTCGACGCAATCAAACGCCAGATAGAGAAGCGCAGGGAGAGATAACGAACAGAAACGATAATGTAAATTAAAGTAACGAGGCCGGCTTAAAGCCGGCCTCGTTACAATATTCAAGGCATTTAATGATTCCATTCGGCGACATTATTTACCTTAATTACCTTATCCTCCTTAAACACCTTATAATCTCGCCGGTCCTTAATGCTCCACCTCCGCCGGTTCCGCACCGACGAAGCGCACGAGGTCGTCGGGCGCGATGCGAATCTGCAAGCCGCGGACACCCGCACTTATATAAATATAGTCGAACACCCTGCACGATGAGTCGATGAACGTCGGGAAACGCCGCTTCATTCCGATTGGCGAACAACCGCCGCGAATGTATCCCGTCGTCGGAAGCAACTCCTTCATCGGTATCAAATCGGCACTCTTGTTGCCCGAAACCTTCGCCGCTGCCTTCAAATCAACCTCCTTGTCGCCCTGCACGACGCAGACGAAATGGCCGTTGCGGTCGCCTCGCAGAACGAGCGTCTTATATACCCGCTCTATCGGTTCGCCGAGCGATTCGGCTACATGCGTCGCCGCGAGGTCGTTCTCGTCCACCTCGTAAGGAATCAGTTCGTAGGCGATTCCCGCGCGGTCAAGCAGTCGGGCGGCGTTGGTCTTTTCGATTTTTTTAGCCATTGTCAGCCACTTTCCGGTTCCAGTTAAGCAGCGGCAGCAGGAACGAAATCACCGACGCACTGAGCCAGAATACGGCTGCGGACGAGAAATCGTAATGCTTCGTGCCGTCGGCGAGAACGACGAGGTTGCGGTCGATAAGCAGACCGCTGACAACATCCTGAATACCCGCCGCGATATATGAAGCCATGCCGACGACGCCCAGTGCCGCTCCCGTAACCTTGCGCGGCACGATGTCCACCGCCATAAGTCCGCCGAGGAAGCATATCAGGACGCCGATTGCGATACCGAACAGCACCATCGCCAGCACGTTCACCCACACGGCATTGCCGCCGTAGAGGAACAGCGCGAGAGCGACCGAGTTGAGCACGCCGAAAATCAGAGCCGGCTTGTTGCGGTCGCCGTGGAACAGCGTATCGGAGAACCATCCCGAAAGCACCGTGCCGAGGATGCCCAGAAGCGCGTTTATCGAGATTATCGAAACCGCCGCTTCATCGGACATGCCCTTCGCCTCCTGCAAATAGAGCACTCCCCAGCCGTTGATTGCATAACGGCTCATATACATGAACGCGCTCGCACCCGCCAGCACCCATACGGCCGGCATGGTGAGAACCTTGCGCTGGAGTTCGCGGGTAGATTCGCCGCTCGTCTGCGATTTCTCCTTCGAGAGCTGTTCGATAGGCGGCAGACCCTTCGATTCGGGCGTGTCGTGCAGCCAGAACAGCACGAGCACGACGCCTATCGCTCCTGCGACAGCCGAACCGACGAAGCCCCACTGCCAGCCCGCGAACGAGACTATAAGTCCGACGAACAGGAACGAGAAGAACTCGCCGAAGTTGTGGCTTGCCGAGAAGAATCCGTAGAACGTGCCACGGCGCGAGAGCGGGAACCAGCGCGACAGCGAAATGATTGCCGGAGGCGCACCCATCGACTGCGCCCAGCCGTTGATGCCCCACATGACGGCGAAAACGACGAAGGCGATGCCCGACGAGAGCGAAACGGCGGCGCTCGCGAATCCCGTCAGACCCATGACGAGGTTGGCGAAGAGCGAGAGCAGAAGTCCCGTAGCCATGAACCGCTTGATGTTGCAGTAGTCGCAGATGAATCCGTTGATGAACTTGCCTATCGCGTAGGCGAACAGCAGCGTAGAGCCGATGATGCCGAGTTGCGTCGTGTCGAGCAGTCCGCTGTCGAGAATCGGCTTCTTCATCACGTTAAGGCTCGTGCGGCAGACGTAATAGAGGCTGTACCCGAACGTCGCTGCGATGAACGACTGCATCGCCAGACGGCGGTAGTAGCGTCGTCCCTCGGCGGATTCGGCATCCACGCTCTGCGGCTTCGGCGCGCTGATGGCGTAGAAGCGCGAAATGGAAGAGAAAAATCCCATAAACCCGTTATTTTAACGTAACGTATGGCGGCCCTGCGCCGTGAGATATTCGATAAGCATTGCCGGACGGTCGCTCTGAATCATCGACGCACCGAACGAAAGCACCTTGCCGTAAATCGCATCGGGGTCTTTCGCCGCGCGGTCGTCTTCCAGTCCGTTCTGTTCGCCGCCGCAGAGAGGGTCCCAAAGGGTGTTAATCCAAAGGCGGGCACCCGATTTCAGCACGCGGTCGAATACCTCCTCTACGCCGTCGATTGTTCCGTCCCAGCAGATTTCGTATGCCAGCGGACGGAGGTCGCTCGTCAGGTAATTATTGAACAGTTTGCTGTGCTGCGACTCCCAGCGCGACGAGAAGTAGTTGATAATCGGCATGTAAATCATTCGTTCCTTGTGTGCGGCGAGTTTCTTCTCGACCGCAGCGGGCGATTTCTTGCCCTTGATGATTACCTGCTCCGTCATTCCGCGCTCGACGAGCATCGGCAGAATCTGGTCGTAGTAGTCGTAGCCCTTGTCGATATTTATCATCACGCGGTCGCGGCAGAGGTCGAGGGCCTCGGCGAGAGTCGGCATGTGATATTTCGGCATCTTGATGTTGTGGCCCGTGCGCAGGCAGCAGCGGCGAATCGAGTCGTAGGTGATTTCGGAAATCTTGCCCTTGCCGCTCGTGGTGCGGTTTATGGTCTTGTCGTGGCAGATTACCAAAACGCCGTCAGCGGTACGGTGGACGTCCATCTCGACGACATCGACACCCATGCGGATGGCCGAATCGAATGCTTCGAGTGAATTTTCGGGATAGTTGCGCCAGTCACCGCGGTGCGAAATGACGGCCACATAGTTCGACTGCGGGTCGCGCAACTCCCGCAGGATACGTTCCGCACGGTTTTGTGCCGCTGCGGACACGGCTGCGGCGACGAGCGCCGCGACAATGAGACGTTTTTTCATCGGTAATTTTATTTTAGGCAGAGTACAAAGATAGGATTTTCCCGCGAAACGGAGCATCGAAATACGGAAAAATAATCTTGACGGTCGGCAAAGACGGTGTTTTTCAGAATATTTTTCGTACTTTTGTAGAAAACCGACTTAAAACTTACGACATGAAACATCTCAACAAGACACTTTGCGGACTGACGATGCTCGCTCCGCTGGCCGCGGCGCAGAATGCCGACGCCAAGCAGAGGCCGAACATCCTGTTCTTTCTGGTAGACGATTTCGGCTGGACCGAGACGTCGCTCGCATTCGGCGAGGAGGCATATCCGAACAATATGCGTTTCCACACGCCGAACATGGAGCGACTGGCGAAGATGGGCGTCATGATGACCAATGCCTACGCCTGCTCCGTTTCGACCCCGACGCGCACCTGCCTCATGACGGGCATGAACTCGGCGCACATGGGCATCACATCGTTCATATCGCTCTACAAGGACATCGTTCCCGATGCTATCGGCGGACACCCGGGAGCGAACAACGAGAATCTCGACGACATTTTCGCACATCCCGAATGGAACCACAACGCGCTGTGCCCCGTTTCGCTCAAAGGCGAAAGCGAGATATACGGACTCAACCACACGCTCTACGCCACTCCGCTGCCTGAACTCCTGCGCGATGCGGGCTATCACACGATTCACATCGGAAAGGCGCACTGGGGACCTGCCGGAACGCCGGGTTCGAACCCATACAACATGGGCTTCGTCGTAAATATCGCCGGTTCGAGCAACGGACACCCCAAGAGCTATCTGCCCGAGGAGAACTTCGGCAACCTGCCTTACAAGGGCGACTACGGCTCGGTGCAGAACATGGCGCAGTATTACGGCACCGAAATTCATCTGACCGAGGCGATGACCCGCATGGCGTTGCGCACGCTCGAACATCCGATACGTCAGAAGCAGCCGTTCTTCCTCTACTTCTCGCACTACTCCAACCACACTCCTATTCAGCGCGACAAACGTTTCGCCCAGAAATATATCGACGCAGGAATGGACGAGGGACAGGCGCGTTACGCCTCGATGGTCGAGGGTATGGACAAGAGCCTCGGCGACGTGCTCGACTTCTTGGAGGAGAAGGGTATCGCCGACAATACCATCCTCATTTTCTACTCCGACAACGGCGGACACAGCGTAGGCGGTGAGAAGGGCGGCGAACTGCACACCCAGAACCTGCCGCTCCGCGAGGGCAAGGGTTCGGTTTACGAAGGCGGAATCCGCGTGCCGATGATGGTTTACTGGAAGGGCAAAATCAGCGCGGGAACGCGAATCAACACCCCTGTATCGACCGAGGATTTCTTCCCTACGTTCCTCGAACTGGCGGGTGTGAAGGAGTACGAGACCGTGCAGACGACCGACGGCGAGAGCATCGTGAAACTCGTTACCGCAGGTTCGAAGGCGGTCGAGAAGGCGATGAAACGCGGCGAAATCACCAATCAGAAGGAGGCGAACGCCTATGTCCTGCCAAAATCGGTTACGGGCATCGACCCCGAGCGCGAACTCGTGTTCCACTATCCGCACCAACTCCGTTTCGAGGACCAGGACGACATCGACTTCATGAGCGCGATACGCAAGGGCGACTGGAAACTCGTCTACCGCATGCACACCTCCGAGCTCGAACTCTACAACCTCCGCGAGGACATCGGCGAGCACAACGACCTCGCATCGAAATATCCGGAGCGCGTGAAGGCTATGGCATCGTCGCTGGGCGAGAAACTCCGCAACTGGAACGCTCCTATGCCTACCGTCCGCGCGACGGGCAAGAAAGTCCCTATGCCGGACGAACTGTAACAGTTTTGCATAAAAAATGGGCTGCCCATCAAGGACAGCCCATTTTTCTTTAAGGGCCTTAAAGTCGTTAAGGAAAACTCGGCAAAAAAAACTATATTTGCATCAGCAAAACACGAAAACCATGAAACCCAGCATCATCGTATCCGTTCTGTCGGCAGTCGCGATAGCGGCATGTGCGGCAACGCTTTATGCAACGACAAACAACGAAAATAT
>CAZESW010000039.1:3406-9444 GCA_964514795.1 uncultured Alistipes sp. | reverse complement strand
AGAGTCCCTAAATTAAGACCCTTAAAACTTCCCGTTCGGTTTTTCGCGGCAGTCGTCGCAACTTCCGGCACATTCGTCGCAAGGATTGTAGGGCCGTTTCGCCCTGTGCACGGCCCTAATCGCGACAACCGCCACTATTGCCACACCGATGATTCCGACCGCTATATCCTGCCAGTTCATAGCGTAAACAGACTTGCGATATGATAGACGACGAATGCACAGAGCCATGCGACCGCCGTATTGTAAACCGTCGATGCCAAAGCCCATTTCCAGCCGCTTTCGGATGCGAGTGCGGTTACCGTCGCAAGGCACGGGAAATAGAGAAGCGTGAAGACCAGCATCGCGAGAACCGACGCCTTGTCGAAATCGCCGCTCGCCACGAGTTTGTCGTGCAGCGTCGCCGATTTGGCGGGAGCGTTATCCGTTTCCGCAACATCCGTATCGGCATAAAGTACGCCTATCGTGCTTACCATAATCTCTTTCGCGGCGATACCCGAAACTATCGAAACGCTTGCTTTCCAGTTCAGACCTATCGGCTCGAATACCGGCTCGCAGAACTTTCCGATATGCCCGATATAGGAGTTTTCGTAGTGCGTTTCCTTGGATTCGCCCTCCTGCTTTTGCGGATAGTAACTCAAAAACCAGATGATTATCGACGCGACGAGTATCAGACCGCCCATCTTGCGCAAGTATTGAGCGCATTTCTCCCACATGTGCGATACGGTCGCCTTCATCGTCGGCACTCTGTACGGCGGCAGTTCCATGACGAACGGCGTTTCATCGACCTTGAACATCCGCCGGCGCATCAGCCGTGCCGTGATAATCGCCATCACGATTCCGAGCAGATAAAGCCCGAACATCACGCTGCCCGAATAGTTGCCGAAGAACGTACCTATAAGAAGTATGTATATCGGCAGACGGGCGCTGCACGACATGAACGGAATAATCATCGTCGTAATCAGACGGCTGCTGCGGCTCTCGATGGTGCGTGTCGCCATTATCGCCGGAACGTTGCAGCCGAATCCCATGATAAGCGGGATGAACGACTTTCCGTGCAAACCGATTTTGTGCATCACCTTGTCCATGATGAATGCGGCACGGGCGAGATAGCCCGAGTCTTCCATGAACGAGATGAACAGATATAGGATTACGATATTCGGCAGGAATACTATTACGCTGCCGACACCGCCGATGATTCCGTCCACTATCATGTCTTTCAGTGCTCCTGCCGGCATCCACTCCTGAATGCAGCCGCCGATGAAACCGATAAGCATCTCTATCCATTCGTGGGGATATGCGCCCAGACTGAACGTGCAGTAGAACATCAGCCACATTATGGCGAGGAAAATAGGGTAACCCCAGATGCGGTGAGTCACTATCTCGTCTATAAGTTTCGTTACGTTGCGTTTGTCGCTGTCGCCGAGCGTCAGTGTTTCGCGCAACGCACCCGAGATGAAACCGTATTTCTGATTGGCGAACATGGTTTCGATGTCCTCGTCTTCGCCGAGGTCGTATTTCAGATGCGCTTTCTCCTTTTCGCAGAGTTTCGCCCACTGCGGATAGCGTTTGCTCGACTTTTTGAGCATCATGCAGATGTCGGCATCGCTTTCGAGCATCTTCATCGCGAAATATCGCGGCGGAAAGCATTTCGGCAGTTCGTAGCGGTGCTCCTTCATGTCGCGGTTTATCGCCAGCACGCTCTCCTCGATGACTCCCTGATTGATATGTATGTGTCTGACACGTTCGTCGCGGTTCTCGTATACGGCGATTACGGTGTCGAACAACTCCTCGATGCCACGTCCGCTCTTGCCTATAACCGGAATCATCGGCACGCCCATCATCTTGCCCAGCATATCGTGGTCGAGTTGCGCACCGCTGTTCGAAAGTTCGTCGTACATGTTCAGGGCGACGACCATGCGCTGGTTCATGTCGATGAGTTCGGTCGTCAGATAGAGATTGCGTTCGAGATTGGATGCCACGACGACATTAAGCACCACATCCGGCGAGTTCTGCGCCAGATGTCTGCGTACATACAGTTCCTCGGGCGTGTATGCCGAAAGGGCGTATGTTCCCGGAAGGTCGGTGATATGCAGTTCGTAACCCTTGTACTGACAGTGTCCCGTCTTGGCATCGACGGTTACGCCGCTGTAATTGCCTACGTGTTCGCGTGCCCCGACCATGCGGTTGAACAGCGATGTTTTGCCGCTGTTCGGGTTGCCGACCAGTGCGATATTGATACATTTCGCCGTTTTGGAGATTACGCTCTCCACCGAATCCGCATCGGGCATCGATTCGACGGTGTTGCGCTTTATCTCGTCGGTCGCCTCGTCGTCGGTCATGACTACCACCATGTCCGCTTCGGAACGGCGCAACGATATTTCGTAGCCGAGAATACGATACTCTATCGGATCTTTCAACGGGGCATTGAGTTCGACCGACACTTTCGAGCCGCGAACGAAGCCCATTTCCATTATTCTCCGTCTGAATCCGCCGTGTCCCAATACCTTGACGACCGTAGCTGACTCTCCGGTTTTCAGTTCCGAAAGACGCATATTATCGAATTTTTCGGCAAAGTTAGCGTAAAATACGCAGAACTACAATCGCCCCGATATGCTATTTTTCGTAATTTGCATCCCAACCTCCGCCCAAAGCCTTGCACAGATTGACGTAATTGATGTATTGCTGCGCCGTCAGATTGACGAATTGCATCTGCGAATCGTAGAGCGTACGTTCGGCGTCTATCACGTCGAGATATGCCGAAAGTCCGCTCGAATATAGCGCGTTGGTCATCCTCGCGACGTTCTCGCTCGCCCGGACGAGTTCTTCGTAGCGTTCTGCCTGCTCGCGATATGTCGATATGCTTACGAGAGCCTTTTCGACATCCGACAACGCTTCGAGATATGCCTGTTCATATGCCAGCACGCTCTGTCTGTACTTCTCGCGGGCGACCGACTCGCGACGTTTCAATGCTCCGAAATTGAATATAGGTTCCGCAAACGAAAGGAACGCACTCCAAACAAGCGATTTTTTCGCAAACAGTTCGGTAATGTCGCCCGACGAAAGGCCTCCGTTGCCGGTGAGCGACAGGGAGGGTAGACGTGCACTCCGTGCGGCTCCTACATTCGCCGCAGCCTGCGTCATTTGGTAGTATGCCTCCATTACGTCGGGACGGCGGTGCAGCATGTCGGACGGAAGCCCGACCGGAATGTCTATCGGGCGGTAACCCGCCACGAGCAGCGTATCCGTGTCGGCGAACTCATCGACATTGGGCGTTTCGCCGAGCAGGACGTTGAGCGACAGCATGGTCTGTTTTATCGCGCGGTCGTAGAGCGGAATGTCGGCTTCGGCGGTGTATACCAGACTCATCGCCTGCTCGCGATTCAGACCGGTAATCATTCCGCGGTGGAACATCGAGTCGATAAGCGTCGCCGATTCGCGCCTGAGCTGCGAACTGCGCCGTGCGATGCTGAGGTCGCGCCGGTATTGCAGCAGCGTGAAATAGGTCGTCGCGACCTCGGCGGCGAGCGACAGTTTCACTCCGCGATATGCCCACTCCGAATACATTATGCCCGACTTGGCGGCGTCGCTTGCATGGCGCAACGCACCGAAAAGCGATATTTCCCAACTCATGTTCGCTTCGAGAATGTACGACTGGCCTGTTTTTGTCGGGTATGTATACGATGCTCCCGCCTGGCGTCCGAATCCGAACGACGGCAGATATTCTGCGCGTACGATTTTCAGATTGTGGCGGGCCTCCTCGATACGCGAGACAGCAGCCGCAAGATTGCGGTTCGCCGCGAATGACCGTTCGACAAGGCGGTTGAGCGTCGTATCGCCGAACATTTTCCACCACTCCTCGGATATGCCCGTCGTGTCGCGCGAGAAACCTTCGTCGAACAGATAGCGTTCGGGAACCTCCACCTGCGGCGGATAAAGTTTCGGGTTGCAGCCCGCGAGAACCGCAGCGCATACGATTAGAGCCGTTATGTATTTGCGTCGTATCATGATTGTGCGTTTTGTTGTCTTTTTTTCTCGAAGTTCGCGAGTTTCGCGACAAGGTAATAGAGTGCAGGGTAGAGGAATATTCCGAACAGCGTCGCTGCCAGCATTCCTCCGACAAGAGCCACACCCATTATGTTTCGGGCGGTGGAGTAAACTCCGCTTGCGAAAATCAAGGGCATCACGCCGAGTATGAATGCGAATGCCGTCATTATTATCGGGCGCACACGCAGTTTCGCGGCTCCGACCGTGGCGTCGAGCAGCGACATTTTATCCTCGAAAAAGAGTTTGTCGGCATATTCGACCACGAGAATGGCGTTCTTCGCCGCAAGACCTATGAGCATCACCAGCGAAATCTGCATATATATGTCGTTGATGAACACCGTGTCGAACAGGTGCGCCGCACCGATGAACAGCAATGCACCCATGACGGCGAGCGGAACGCTAAGCAATATCGAAATCGGCAGTCCCCAGCTTTCGTAGAGTGCGGCGAGAGTCAGGAATACGAACGCGAGAGCGATGAAATAAACCATGAACCCTTTCGAAGATTCGGTGCTCTCCTGATACGAAACCCCGCTCCACGAGAAACCGATGTCGTCGGGCAGGACCTCGGCGGCTGTCTTCGTGATAATCTTCATCACCTGCGACGTCGAGGCTTTCTTCGCCGGCGTTACGTTCAGACCTATCGAGCGGAACAGATTGAACTGCGAGACGAACTCGACGCCGACCGTATCCTTGACGCTCACGAACGACGAAAGCGGTACGCTGTTCCCGTCGCCGGTGGCAATCGAATAACTGTCGAGCGAATATTTGTCGCGGCGGTATTCGGGCGCAGCCTGAACGTAAGTCTGGTACAGTCGCCCGAATTTGTTGAAACTGTTCACATATTGGCTGCCGAGCAGTGCCGCGGTCTGCGAATAGAGTTCGTGGAGCGACACGCCTTTTATTAAAGCCTGCTCCTTGTCTATTACGAGCCGTCGCTGCGGCACTCCGTCGTTGAATTGCGTGGTCGCCGATGCGACTGACGGATTCTTGCGCAGCGAATCGATTAAAATATAGGTATGTTCGGCGAGATATTCGGTACCCCGTCCGTTCATGTCCTGCACTTCGAGCGTAATGCCCGACGTAACACCCAAACCCGGTATCGACGGCGGAATGAAGGCGTAACACATCGCCGCAGGTTCGGCAATGTAGAGTTCCTGCGTGATTTTGTCCGAAATCTCCATCGCCGACAGTTTGCGGTCGGAATAGTCTACCAGCTGCACGAATATCACTCCGCAGTTGGTCGCCGCGATACCTGCAATCATGTTGAATCCCGCTACTATTGCCGTCGATTCGATTTCGGGCATCCGCTTGACGATTGCGTCCACGTTCGACATTACCTCCTGCGTCTTCGGGAGTGCGGTCGCTTCCGGAGTCTGTACGAACACCATCAGATAGCCCTGGTCCTCTTCGGGCAGGAATCCCGCAGGCAGATGTATCCATACGGCCGCTATGACGACGAATATCACCGCTACGAGCGTCGCCGTCAGTTTCGTGCGTCCGACGACCGCTTCCGTCGCACCTGTATAATTTGTGATGCGTTTGTCGAACCACTTGTTGAACCGCCCGAATATACCGGTTGTCGCCGTCTTGTGCGGTTTCAGCAGCAATGCGCACAATGCCGGAGAGAGCGTAAGTGCATTCAGTGTCGAAAACAGTACGGAAACGGAGATTGTTATTGCGAACTGCTGGAAAAGCCGTCCCGTGATACCGCCCGAGAACGAAACCGGAATGAATACGGCGAGCAGCACGATGGTCGTTGCGATAATCGGCGACGTAACCTTGCCCATGGCGTCGATTGTGGCATCTTTCGCCGACATGCCGTTTTCGATATTTACCTGCACCGCCTCGACGACCACTATCGCATCGTCCACGACAAGACCTATCGCGAGCACCAGACCGAGCAGCGAAACTATATTTATGGTGAATCCGAGCAGCGGGAATGCCACGAACGTTCCGATGAGCGATACGGGAATCGCAATCAGCGGAATAAGTGT
>CAZESW010000039.1:0-3306 GCA_964514795.1 uncultured Alistipes sp. | reverse complement strand
CTTATCTGCTCGCCGTTGGGCAGTGTCTTTATCATTATGTCGGCGAACTCCTCGGCGGAGGACATCTGCGGCGGCATCGTAACCGTGTAGGTGAACTGCGTATTCTCGGGCGACGGCTCCGCACCGAACTGTCCGGCAGGGTAGATTCCAGCCTGTGTCGAAATAGCCGAAGTCACGTCGTCCACCGACAGATTGTAGTAATCGAGCACGTCGGGGCGCAGCCATATTCGCATGGCGTATTCGCCGGCGCCCATAATCGAAACCTTGCCGACGCCGTTTATCTTCAACAGTTGGTTCTGAATATTTATATAGGCGTAGTTGGACATGAACTCGCCGTCGTAGCGTCCGTCGCTGTGCAGCGCGTAGACGATAAGAAATCCCGTCTGTGTCTTGCGTGTCGTCACTCCCTGCTGCGTAACCGATGCCGGAAGTTCCGCGGCTGCCGTAGCGACGTTGTTCTGCGTCAGTATGGCATCGAGGTCGGGGTCCGAATCTATGTCGAATGTTACTTGCAGGCTCATCGCTCCATTGTTGGCGCTCGTCGCCTGCATGTAGAGCATGTCGCTTACGCCCATTATGCTCTGCGCTATCGGTGTCGCTACGGCATTGTTTACCGTCTCGGCATCCGCACCGTTGTATGTCGCGGTAACCTCCACGACGGGCGGCGTTATGTCGGGATACTGCTCTATCGAGAGGTTGAATATCGAGATTGTGCCGAGCATCACTATTGCGATGGCGAGCGATATGGCGAATATCGGGCGTGAAATGAAAAATTTGTTCATGGCGCGCTATCTCTTTATCGGAATCACTTTCGTCCCATTGTGCAGTTTCAGTTGTCCAGTCAGTGCGACCGTTTCGCCGTCCTCGACCCCTTTTTCGACTATCCACATATCGCCGAATGTGTCGCCGAGCGTAACTTCGCGATATTCTGCGGTGCTGTCGGGGCGGATTACCCACAGCGAATTGATGTTCTGCGTCTGACTTATACACTGCTGCGGCACCAGAGCGAACGGTCTGCCGCTGCCTATGTCGGTGCGTATTCGTGCGAACTGACCGGCTTTCAGCGCGTAGTCGGGATTCGGGAACGAAATCACGAGCACAATCGTTCCCATCGCATCCGAAACATTCGTCCGTGTATAGTTATATTGCCCGTCGATAGGGTAGAGTTCGCCGTCGGCAAGATACAGCTTGATGTCCGACAACAGCCCTTCGTTGTCGTAAGTGAGAGTTTTCCTGCCCGAGAATTGCAGATACTGTTGCATCGGTATGGCGATGTCCACTCCGACGGTGTCTATGTTCTGAATCGTCGTAAGCACCGAGAATTGCGTTCCCGGTCCGACGAAATCGCCTATGTGCGCCTCGGACGACGCGATTATTCCGTCGATTGACGAGTATATGTCCGTGTATTCCGTTTCGAGATTCGCATTTTTCAGAGCCTGCCTTGCCGAATTTACATTCGCTTTCGCCGCCGCATATTCGGCGGTGTACTGGTCGAGCTGCGCCTGACTGATTGCGTTTATCTTCGCCAGCGGTATGGCGCGGTCGTAATTGTTCTTTGCCTCGATTTCGCGGGCTTTCGCCGATTCGAGCGATGCCCTCGCCGAAAGCATGTCGGCGCGTTGCTGGCGACCGTCGAGCCGGAATATAAGCTGCCCTTTCCGCACGGGCATTCCGTTTTTGAACATCGCCGCGACGAGATAGCCGTTCACCCGCGGCTGCACGACGGCTTCGTAATTGGCGGAGATATGCCCGATGTAGGTCTTGCGATTCGGAACAGTGTCTGTCCGCACCGTCGCGACCTCGATTCGCATGGGCGGAATATCGGTCGCAACCTTCGTTCGGTGGCAAGCCGGACATAACGAAATGGTTGCGAAGACAATAAAGATTTTGGAGCGCATAATATCAGATTTTTTGCGTGCATGCGTCAAAAAATATACCGATATACCACCCAAAAACGGCTAAATCTGCAAAAAGTAGACGATTATGAATAAAAAATTTGGTTTATTAGGAAATTAAATTTATATTTGCTACAACAAACATATATAATAAATTAAATTATTTAATAGTTATGAAAACATTAGTAGAAAACATCAATGCACAGATCGCATTGTTTCAGGCAAACGCTGCCGCTCAGGTAGAGAAGAACAATAAGGCTGCCGGAACTCGTGCGCGCAAGGCTGCGTTGGAACTTTCGAAACTCTTGAAGGAGTTCCGCAAGGTTTCGGTAGAAGAGGCTAAGAAATAATTTACACCTTCGACTATCATAAAAGACTGTCCCTTCCGAGAGACAGCCTTTTTCATTTATTGGCGTATAGGTTTTGCAGTTTATAGTCCTTAAAGACCATAACGACGTTAAGGTAGTTAAAGTTGTTAATGTCTTTAAAGTCTACGGCGGCAAACATAGATTTGACGTCCTTAGTATCCCTAATATCCTTAGCGACCTTAAAGACTTTATACATTTATGGACGCGAGAATGCGCCCATAAATGTAATCTCCGCTAAACGACAAATTATTGTTTAATCAAATATATGTATCCGGATTTAATATTGTTTCTTATATTCCACCCATTAGTTTTATGGTATTCATAATAATTTAGATTATTCAGTTCAACCGCAGCCACATTTTCACTTTCGTAGAAAGTTGCAGTGAGGTAATAATCTCGAAAATAATTATCTGATGGTCTATTTTCAATTGATATTCCTGCATATATCGGAAATGCCATAACCTTGCGAGCTTTTCTATAAGATACGATAAGAGCTTCTATTTCGGTTTTCGATGCTACTCTATAACCAACAGGGATTTGTGGTTTGAATGTATGTATATTAGAGTATGTAAACGGACCTATAATTTTAACATCATCAACATTTATTATGTTTCTGCCATTTGCTCTAACAGCACCGTCAATCAATCCTGCAATTACATTTTCCGACAATTCGGTCAATCCATCCATACTATCTACAACCAAACTGCTCTCCGTCGAATTGGTAATCTGACCGGTCTGAACGTCAATCATTCGCGCCGAAATAAACATAGATCCGAACACTTCCGAAACATCCGCGACCAACACATAACGTACACCGAATTGCTGACCCAATCTCACGATTTGATTGTCGCTGACAGCTCCCGAAGTTTGATAATCCTGTTCCTGACTTAATGCCGACAAGAAATCGGCAGTGCGTTCTATGGCGACAAAACTTTCACTGCCGGTAATGCTTGAAACAAGTTTTGAGCCGATAACTTTTTTATAACTTGATTCCGCTTCTCCCGTTACATAAACTGCAACCTTCTGCTTTGCGGTTTGTGCGA
>CAZESW010000038.1:0-9592 GCA_964514795.1 uncultured Alistipes sp. | reverse complement strand
GGCAAAATTGCTGATAAGATTCAAATTGTCCATTGTCTTTGTGTTTTTATTTTTTTTGTTTTGTCGTTTTTCTTAGTTAAGGTGTTTAAGGTGTTTAAGGTGTTTAAGGTGTTTAAGGTTTGTTGCCTTAAATACTTTAATTACCTTATCTGCCTTATCTGCTTTGCCTTCCTATTTGTAATCGAGATACTCCTTCGTCCACTTAATCTCGTCGAAGCCGTACCGCTTCACCGTGTGGCGCAGCTCCTTGCGTTTCTTGCCCTCGACGGCGACCTTCTCGTCGTAAGCGAGCGTGACGCCCTCCTCGTCGGCGGCTTCGAGCACCGCCAGAATCTTCGTTCCGCCCGTGAGCAGCACCTCGACCGGCGAACCGACGATTTTGAGGTACTGACGCAGCATCCGCAACTCCTCGCCGATGCCTGCCGAAGCGACCGTCAGCGAGAAATCCTCCTCGTCGCGGTCGAATGCCGAGTCGATGGCGCGGTTTATTGACGCGCAGGCATCTATCGACACATGCGAATCGCTGTCGATTGTCAGCGTGATTTCGTTCGCCGGCGAGCATATGCAATCGACAACGAACATGTCGCTGCCTTCGAGTGCCTGCTCCGCTATCTCCTTTACTTTTGCTATATTCATATTAACTGTTTGTTTCAGAATTGATAACGCTTTTCCCCGAAGTGCTGCGTCCACCGTTTAGGTTCGGTACGTCAATAAAATAAGGGGACTCTCTCGTCCCCTTATCCCTCACTTCGATGCAAATATAGTGTAAAAAACCGAATGCACCAAAATATTTTTATAAAAAATAGGTATACGCGTACATAATTACTCCTGCGACGAAGCGAACGGCTTGATGATGCCGCGCTGCGAAGAGCGGATAAAGCTTATCAGGGCGTCGCGCTCGGCACTCTGCGGAACCTTCTGCTCTACCTCGTCGCATGCGTGCATGTAGTTCATTCCGCTCTGGAAGATTATGCGGCAGGCGTCGTGAATCTGTCCGATGCTCTCGGCGGTGAAACCGCGGCGGCTCAGACCTATCTTGTTGATGCCCGCGAAACGCATCGTGTCGCTGCGGACGATGATGAACGGCGGGATGTCCTGATTGACCAGAGCGCCGCCCTGTATCATCGCGTGCGCACCGATGTGGCACCACTGGTGCACGGCGGCATGTCCGCCGATTACGACCCAGTCGCCGACCTCGACTTCGCCTGCGAGCGATACGCGGTTGGCAATCACGCAGTGGCTGCCCACAACGTCGTCATGCGCGACGTGAACGTATGCCATAAGGAGGTTGTTGCTGCCTACGACGGTCTTTCCGCGGGATGCCGTACCTCGGCTGATTGTAACGTACTCGCGGATGTCGTTGTCGTCACCGATTTCGGCGGTCGTCACCTCGCCCGCGAATTTGAGGTCCTGCGGAAGACACGCTATCGACGCGGCGGTGTGAATCTTGCAGCGTTTGCCGATTCGTGCGCCGTCGTTGATTACGGCGTGAGGCCCTATCCAGCAGCCGTCACCGATTACGACGTCGCCTGCGATGTAGGCGAACGGCTCGACGGTTACGTCGTTGCCGAGTTTCGCATCCGGATGGATGTATGCCAATGGACTTATCATCTCTTCGCTCGTTTTATCGGTTCTTGACTATCTGTGCCATAATCGTCGCTTCGCATGCGAGCGTCTTGCCGACGAACGCCTTGCACGAAGCCGTCGCTATACCGCGGCGGATAGGCTCGGTGAACTCAATCTCCATCTGGAGCGTGTCGCCCGGAACGACCTTGTGCTTGAAACGCACGTTGTCGATTCGCAGGAAGTAGGTCGAGTACTCCGACGGATTCTCGACGTGGCTAAGTACGAGGATTCCGCTGCACTGTGCCATTGCCTCGACGATGAGCACGCCCGGCATGACCGGCTCCTGCGGGAAGTGGCCCTGGAAGAACGGTTCGTTCACGGTTACCTGCTTTACTCCGGCGATGTTGTTTTCGTCGAGGTGGAAAATCTTGTCCACCAGCAGGAACGGGAATCGGTGAGGCAGCATTCCGCGGATTGCGTTCACGTCGTAGAGCGGAGCCTGGCACGGGTCGTACTTGAAACGCGGATGTACACCCTCGCGGCGGATGGCCTTGTGCACCTGCTTCATGAACTCGGTGTTGGCGAAGTGTCCCGGACGGGTTGCCCACACGCGGCCCTTGATGCGGCGGCCGAGCAGGGCGAAGTCGCCGAGCAGGTCGAGCAGTTTGTGGCGTGCAAGTTCGTTGTTGGCACGGAGTTGCAGATTGTTGAGATAACCGCCCGTAACCTCTATGTCCTGTTTGTTGAAAATCGTTTTCAGATGCTCCATCTGCTCGTCCGACACGGGATTCTCGACGACGACGATTGCATTGTCCAGGTCGCCGCCCTTAATCAGATTCGCCTGGAAGAGCGGTTCGAGGTCGTGCAGGAACACGAACGTGCGGCACGGAGCGATTTTATCGGCGTAGTCGTCGCCAGGCATCAGTACTGCGTACTGGTTGCCGATGACCTTCGAGTTGTAATCGACGTGTACCGAAGCCGAGAAATCGTCGTCGGGATAGAGGATTATCGCGACGCCCTTTTCCGGAATGTTGTAGACCATCTTCTCGGTAACCTCGTAGTAGCGGCGCTCGGCGTTCTGCTCGACGATGCCGATACGGTCTATCGCCTCTGCATAATCCTTCGCCGAACCGTCCATAATCGGGGTCTCGGGAGCGTCGATGTCGATTATCGCATTGTCCACGCCCATCGTCCAGAGGGCGGACATGATGTGTTCTATGGTGCTTATGCGTACGCCGTCCTTCTCGATGGTCGTTCCGCGCGAGGTGTCGGTGACATAGTCGCAGTGCGCGGGAACCGTCGGCTGGCCGTCGATGTCGATGCGGCGGAATACGATGCCGTTGTCGGCAGGTGCGGGATTCACGGTCATGGTGACTTTCAGTCCCGTATGAAGGCCCTTGCCGGTAAACGACATAGGCTCGTTCAGTGTGTGCTGTTTCGTAGACATGGTGTTCGTTTCGAATTATTTGCGCGCAAATATACGAATATTTTTGCGAAAAGTACTATTTTTGCGGAAATATCGGACGACGATGGAGAGAGTACCGGACAATAACACGACAGACAGACCGCAGACGGAACATGGTGCGGCAGAGGGCAATCCGCGTTCGGATGCCGGCGCGCCCAAGGTAGGAGGAGCTGTGCCGCCGAGGCGCAGGAAGCCGTTGCGTCTGCCGTTCGACGGCCGCCGTCAGGATGCGGGAGGCTGGGCTTACGACCACAGGGTGGGGCTGAGCGTCACGATAATCGTCTATCTGCTGGTCGGCATCGCGTTCATATCGTCGAAAATCGTCATCAACGGCCGTTCGTCTATGCAGGGTATGATTATAGACTTGCAGACGCTCGAAATGCTCGAAGACGAGCGCGACCGGCTCGAACAGGAGGTGCGTCGCAACAATGCCAATATCGACTGGAAATCCATACGCAACCTCTCGTCGAACGAGAATGCCCTGAACGAGAATCTGAAAGACGACCGCGGCACAAACACGGCGGCACTCAACGAGTCGGCTGACGAGGTCGAGCGCCGCATGCGTTCCAACCGCGAGGCATACGAGCGGGGAGTGGCGGAGGCACGTGCGATAGGCGAGAACCGACCGTCCGAGACTTCCGACGGCGAGCAGACCGACCGCAAGGTGAAGGGTACTGTTACGGTGTCGTTCTCGTTCGTCAATCCGGTGCGTTACAGCCGCAAACTGATAAAACCCGCCTACCGCTGCGAGGGTGGCGGCGAGGTGGTCGTGAATGCCGCGATAAACCAGCGCGGCGAGGTCGTTTCGGCACAGGTGGTATCGGGCGGCGACGACTGCATGCGCCGCACGGCACTCGAAGCTGCCCGCGGTTCGGTGTTCGACTTCAACGATTCCGCCCCTTCGCGCCAGAGCGGCACGATAACCTATGTGTTTATTCCGCAGTAATTTTTAGGGATACTAAGGTCCCTAAGGTCGCGCGGCAGGCATTCTGCCCGCCGCTTTAAGGTCTTTAAGGTCCTTAATTATTTACTTTAAAGACCTTAAACACTTTACCGTCTTATAAGCAAATAAATTTGGCATTCCTCTCGGCTTGCACTATCTTTGCTGCGTTAAAGGTTAAACCCTCTTCCAAGTGCAAGATTAAATATGATAGTTACAAGCGAAAATTTCCTGCTCGTCGGAGCGATTCTGCTGTTCATCGCTGTGCTGGCGGGTAAGGTGGCATACCGTCTCGGTGCGCCCGCCCTGCTGCTCTTCCTCGGTGTCGGCTTGTTCTTCGGCTACAAACTGATAATCTTCGATTCGCCCGACCTCGCGCAGTTCATCGGAATGCTCGCGCTGTGTATCATCCTCTTTTCGGGCGGTATGGATACGAAATTTTCCGAAATCCGACCCGTACTCGCTCCCGGAATAGTACTCGCCACGGTAGGCGTGCTCGCCACGGCATTCATCGTCGGCGGATTCGTCTACCTGCTCGCGCCTTATCTCGGCTACGAGTTCGGATTTCCGCTCGCACTGCTTCTCGCCGCCACGATGTCGTCCACCGACTCGGCATCGGTATTCTCCATCCTGCGTACCAAAAAACAGGGTCTGCGCGAGAATCTGCGGCCGCTGTTGGAGTTGGAGAGCGGTTCGAACGACCCGATGGCATATATACTCGTCATCCTGCTCGTGCGTATGCTCTCGCCGACGGAGGAGACGATGGGCATCGGTGCGAGCATCGGCATGTTCTGCGTGCAGATGATTGTCGGCGCACTGGCGGGCTACGGCTTCGGACGCGTCGCCGTGTGGACAATCAACAAAATCAATATCAGCAATGCCTCGCTCTACTCGGTGCTGTTGCTGGCGTTCGTGTTCTTCATATTCTCGTTCACGTCGCTGATTCAGGGCAACGGCTACCTCGCCGTCTATATCGCGGGTCTTGTCGTCGGCAACCACAAACTCGTCCACAAGCGGACGGTGGTTACGTTCTTCGACGGATTCACATGGCTGTTCCAAATTGTCATGTTCCTGACGCTCGGCATGCTCGTCGATGTCGATGCGCTGTTCGAGTGGAATACGCTGCTGCTCGGTGCCGCCGTCGGAGCGTTCATGATTCTCGTCGCACGTCCGGCGGCCGTGATGCTCTGCATGGCCCCGTTCCGCAAATTCACGTTCAAGGCGCGCGTCTACGTGTCGTGGGTCGGTCTGCGCGGTGCCGTGCCGATAATCTTCGCGACGTATCCTCTCGTCGCCGGAATCGAGGGTGCGCAGACGATGTTCAACGTCGTGTTCATAGTTACGATAATCTCGCTCGTGGTGCAGGGTACGCTCGTCAGCGGAATGGCGAACCTGCTCGGCATGGCATACGAGGAGCCGGAAAGTTCGTTCGGCGACGCTTTGCAGGACCGCATGAAGTCGGCATTCTCGGAGGTGTCGGTGAACGAGCAGATGCTTTCGTCGGGAAGTTCGCTGAGCCACATCACGCTGCCCGAAAATACGCTCGTCATAATGGTGTGCCGCGACGGCGACTACTTCGTGCCGCAGGGCCGCACCGAACTGCATGTCGGCGACAAACTGCTCGTCCTCTCCGACCGCAACGAGGAGTTGCAGACGCAGTACGAGGAGTTCGGGTTGGAAGAGGTGATAAAATTCTAGGCGGCGAATGAATAAGGTGATTTAAGGTAATTAAGGTGGATAAGGTGTTTAATGTCGCCGAAAGGGCGAAAAAAAATCATTAAACACCTTAAATACCTTACGCGGCAGGCTCTTTATAAAGCCTGCCGCGTAACTTTAAATGCCTTGTTGTCGCCTATTCCACCTCCCAGGTATCTCCCGAGTGCAGGAGGTCGTCCATGCAGCGGATAGGGCTTGCGGCCTTGACCTGCTCGACCTGTTCGGCGACCTTCGCGTCGTAGACGAACTCCTCGTCCACATCGCGGATTACGCCTACGGCAACGGGATAGTCGGGATATTTCATCGCCGCCAGCATTCCGTGCAGCGTCGTATCCTTCTCGTGGGCGTCGTGCGTAAGCACGTCGTCTATCGTGTAGCCGTCCTCGCCGATTGTAACGACTTTCAACCGCATGTTCTCGAATACCAGTCCGCGTTCGTTGTTCGCGCCGAAAGTCATCTTCTCGCCGTGTCGCAACGTGATGGTGTTCGCCTGACGGGTCGCCTTGTCGCCCGCGAAATCGGCATGGGTCTTGTTGTTGAAAATCACGCAGTTCACCAAAGCCTCGACAATCGACATTCCCTTGTGTTTCGCCGCGGCGACGAGAACATCCTTCGTCAGTCCTACCTCCATGTCTATCGTGCGGGCGAAAAACGTTCCCTTCGCACCGATTACGAGCTCGCCGGGGTTGAACGGATGCTCGACCGTGCCGTAAGGCGAGGTCTTGGTAATCTTGCCGAGTTTGGTGGTCGGCGAGTACTGACCCTTGGTGAGACCGTAAATCTCGTTGTTGAACAGTATCGCGTTGAGGTCGATGTTGCGTCGGATTGCGTGGATGAAGTGGTTGCCGCCGATTGCGAGCGAATCGCCGTCGCCCGAACATACCCATACCGAGAGGTCGGGATTGGCGACCTTGATTCCCGTTGCCACGGCATTTGCGCGTCCGTGAATCGTGTGGAAGCCGAAGGTCTTCATGTAATATATGAATCGCGACGAGCAGCCGATGCCCGAAACGAACGTGAATTTGTGGTGCGGCTTGTCTAGCGCGTCCGCCACCTCGGGCATTGCGCGCTGTACGGCGTTGAGTATCGCGTGGTCGCCGCAGCCGGGGCACCATTTCACCTCCTGGTCGCTCTTGAAGTCCGCCGGAGTGTATCTGTATTCTGCCATAAAGAAATCTGCTTAAAGTAATTCGGTGAATTTCTGTTTGAGTTCGGCTACCGTGAACGGCAGACCCTCGCATTTGTCGTACTGCTCGAATGCGAACTGCGGGAAATTCTGTCGCAGATATGCGGCGAACTGCCCCTCGTTGAGTTCGCAGACGACGATTCGCTCGAAGCGTCCGAATATCTCCGCCACACCCTTAGGCAGCGGGTTGATATAATTGAAGTGGCACAGCGAAACGCTCTTTCCATCGGCGCGAAGCTGCTGCACGGCGCTTTGGAGGTGTCCTTTCGTTCCGCCCCAGCCCACAACGAGCAGTTTGCCGCTCTCGTCGCCCTCGACGGTCTGTACGGGCAGTTCGTCGGCTATGCGCGCCACCTTCTCGGCACGGACGGCGACCATCTGCCGGTGGTTCGACGGCTCGTAGGAGATGCAGCCTTTCAGCGCGTGCTTCTCCAATCCGCCTATGCGGTGTTCCAACCCCTCCTTGCCGGGGAATGCCCAGCCTCGGGCGAGATTCTCGCCGCGTGCGTAAGGCATGAAGTCGCCCTCGCACGACTCGACTATCGGCGGCACGATTGCGGGGTAGTCGCTCATCGACGGTATGCGCCACGGCTCCGAACCGTTGGCGATGAATCCGTCGGTCAGCAGAATTACGGGCGTCATGTGCTCCATCGCTATCTTCGCCGCACGGAATGCGTAGTCGAAACAGTCGCTCGGCGATGATGCCGCGATGACCGCCATCGGACATTCGCCGTTGCGTCCGTAGAGCGCCTGCATCAGGTCGCTCTGCTCGGTCTTGGTCGGCAGTCCCGTCGAAGGACCTCCGCGCTGGACATCGACGACTACGAGCGGAAGTTCCGCCATGACGGCGAGTCCCATAGCCTCGCTTTTGAGCGACAGACCCGGTCCCGAGGTGGTCGTTACGGCGAGATTTCCGGCGTATGCCGCACCTATCGAGGTGCAGATGCCCGCGATTTCGTCCTCCGCCTGTACGGTCTTTACTCCCAGTTCCTTATGCTTCGCCAGCTCTTCGAGAATCACAGTCGCCGGCGTAATGGGGTAGGAGCCGCAGAAGAGCGGACGTCCGCTCTTCTCGCTCGCCGCGATGAATCCCCATGCCGTGGCGACGTTGCCGTTTATCGAACGGTAGGTTCCGCGTTCGAGTGCAGCCGGAGCGACGGTATAGGTATTGGCGAACTGGTGCGTATTGGCAGCGTAGTTGAATCCCGCGTCGAGTACGCGTTTGTTGGCTTCGGCAACGGCAGGATTCTTCTTGCCGAATTTGGTGTCGAGATAACGGCGTACATGGTCGAGCGGACGATTATATATGTATAGGCATATTCCGAGTGCGAACATGTTCTTGCACTTGACTACCGACTTGTTGTCGAGCCCCGAATCGGCGAGTGCCGTACGGGTCATGGTCGTGATGTCGGGGACGACGACGTTGTAGCCGTCGAGTCCGAGTTCGGCTATCGGGTCATCGGTTGCGAAACCGGCTTTGCGCAGACCCTCTTCGGTGAGAGTATCGCCGTCGATAATCACCGTCGCGTCCCGTTTGAGCCACTTGCGGTTGGCTTTGAGCGCCGCAGGGTTCATCGCGACCAGCACGTCGCAGTAGTCGCCCGGATTGGTGATGCGCTCCGAGCCGAAATGTACCTGAAATCCCGAAACTCCCGCGACCGTTCCCTGCGGTGCGCGTATCTCGGCAGGATAGTCGGGAAAGGTCGAAGTGCCGTTGCCCGCCAGTGCCGAAGTCTCGGAAAAGAGAGTTCCCGTGAGCTGCATGCCGTCGCCCGAATCGCCCGAAAAGCGAATCACGACGTCGTGCAGACTTTCGTTAGGTTTTTCCATTGTAGTTTTATAAATGTACGAAGGTTCGTTTTTAGGTTTGTATCGCAAAGATAATAAAAAGTGTTTAAAGTGTATAAGGTTTTTTAATGACTTTAAAGACCTTATCCTACCTTATACTGTTCATTCGTATGCTTGCCTTGACGAGCGCTATCGCGCGTACACGGCTCACCTCTACGTCCTTGTCGGCATGGTGGGGGTTCTGGCTGACGAGTTTTATGCAGCCGTCGCGGTCGGACTTGTGGATATATTTCACGGTGATGTACTCCTCGCCGTCGATGTCGATGGAGAGCAGATACATGTCGCCCCAGAAGATGTCGTCTATGTCGCGCAACTGCTTGTATAGCACTATGTCGCCGCTTTTGAGCAGCGGATACATCGAATCGCCGACGACGTATATCGCCCCGTCGCACTTCGGCAGGTTCGGAATGTGGATGTAGTTCACCGGAACGCTCGACTCGCGGTCGTTGAACAGCGGCACCAGTCCGGCGGTGCCCTCGATGGAGTAGAGCGGCACGCTCTGCAACGGCAGCGAGTTGTCGGTGCGGTGGCGGAACGCATTGGTGAGGTTCGGCTCGGCGTTGAACATCTGCCCCTTGCCGGTTTCCAGCCAGTCGGGATTGACGTTCAATTCCTGAACCAAAATATTCCTGTTCCGCGACGAAAGCCCCGTCTTGCCGGTCTCTATCATCGACAGTGCTGTCTTGCCGATGCCAAGTCGCTGTGCGAGTTGTTCTTGTGTCAGTCCTAACTCTTTCCGTATCAGTTTTACTCTACTCTCCATATAATTTCTATCGGAAAATATTATACAAAAATTGAACCTATATCGATACAAAATCCAAATATTGGATATATCTTTGCACCGCAAAGTTAAAAAATTTAATCCAAACCG
>CAZESW010000037.1:3031-9638 GCA_964514795.1 uncultured Alistipes sp. | reverse complement strand
CGAAATCGCCGCAAAAACACCTCTCGGCGAGAAAATGCAGTCCTACATCGAACGCGGAGAACTCGCGCCCGATGAAATAGTCATCGGAATGATAGAGAACTATCTCGCCAAGAACAAGGAGGTAAAAGGAACCATTTTCGACGGTTTCCCGCGCACGACCGCCCAAGCGGAGGCATTCGACCAACTGCTCGATTCGTGCGGCGAAAAAGTCGGAGTGATGATATACATGGACGTTCCGGAGGAGGAGCTCGTGAAGCGAATTCTGCTGCGCGGCAAAGTATCGGGACGTGCCGACGATGCGTCGGAGGAGATAATCCGCAACCGTATCGAGGTTTACAATTCGCAAACTGCCGTAGTAGCCGAATATTATCGCGCACAGGGCAAATATGCGGCTGTACCGAGCGTCGGAACAATCGACGAGGTATTCGGCCGTATCTGCAAGGTCGTGGAGAAGCATCTGGGATAAGACGCTAAATATCGTCAAGAAAAAGGCTGTACCGAAATAATTTCGGTACAGCCTTTTTGGTAAGGTAATGATGCCAAAAGGTATTTAAGGCAACGCGGCTGGCATTAAGCCAGCCGCGTTAAGGTATTTAAGGTGTTTTAGATTCCTTTCGGCGACATTAAACACCTTATTAAACCTTATCTACCTTATTATCTCGCCGCAGATTGCCCGTTCTGACGCACCGTCTGTTACATCATGCCGCCCATACCTCCCGCAGGCATAGCCGGCATGGCAGGTTCGGCCGATTTCTTCTCGGCGAGTACGCACTCCGTGGTAAGGAACATCGACGCAATCGAAGCGGCGTTCTCCAAAGCGACACGCGACACCTTCGTAGGGTCGATGATACCGGCTTTGAGCATATCCTCGTAGCGGTCGTCGCGGGCATTGTAGCCGAACGAACCCTCGCTCTCGCGAACCTTGTTAACGACTACCGAACCCTCGCCGCCTGCATTGGCAACAATCTGACGCAGCGGCTCCTCGATAGCGCGTTTTACAATCTGAATACCGGTCGTCTGGTCGTCGTTGTCGCCTTTGAGGTTTTCGAGCGACTCCACGGCGCGGATATATGCTACGCCGCCGCCCGGAACGATACCCTCCTCGACGGCGGCACGCGTAGCGGCCAGTGCGTCGTCCACGCGGTCTTTCTTCTCTTTCATCTCGACCTCGGTCGCAGCGCCTACATAAAGCACTGCCACACCGCCTGCGAGTTTTGCAAGACGCTCCTGCAACTTCTCGCGGTCGTAATCCGACTTGGACACCTCGATAGAAGCGCGAATCTGGTCTACACGGGCCTTGATAGCCTCCTTGTCGCCGCAGCCGTCCACGATGGTCGTATTCTCCTTGTTGAGCGTAACCTTCTCGGCGCAACCGAGCATTTCGAGCGACGCATCCTCAATCTTCATACCCTTGTCGGTCGAGATTACGGTAGCACCCGTAAGAGCTGCAATGTCTTCGAGCATCTCCTTGCGGCGGTCGCCGAATCCCGGAGCCTTGCAAGCCGCGATTTTGAGCGTACCGCGGAGTTTGTTCACGACGAGAGCCGACAGAGCCTCGCCATCGACATCCTCGGCGATGATGAGGAGCGAACGTCCGCTCTGGGCAACCGGTTCGAGAATGCCCATGAGTTCTTTCATCGTCGAAACCTTCTTGTCGGTGATAAGGATGTAAGGTTTCTCCAACTGCGCCTCCATCTTCTCGGTGTCGGTGATGAAATATGCCGAAATATAGCCGCGGTCGAACTGCATACCCTCGACAACCTCGACGTGGGTATCGGTACCCTTCGCCTCCTCGACGGTAATCACGCCCTCCTTGTTCACCTTCTCCATTGCCTCGGCGATGAGTTTGCCGATATTGTGGTCGTTATTGGCGGAAATGGTTGCAACCTGCTCGATTTTGGCGAAGTCGGAACCTACCTCCTGACTCTGGCTGCGCAACGACTCGACAACCTTCGCCACCGCCTTGTCCATACCGCGTTTGAGGTCCATAGGATTCGCTCCGGCGGTAACGTTCTTGATACCTACGCTGATAAGCGCCTGTGCCAGAACGGTCGCGGTGGTCGTACCGTCGCCGGCATCGTCGTTGGTCTTCGACGCTACCTCCTTGACCATCTGCGCGCCCATGTTTGCGAACGAATCTTCGAGTTCAATCTCCTTCGCAACGGTTACACCGTCCTTGGTTACCTGCGGTGCACCGAATTTCTTGTCGATAATAACGTTGCGTCCCTTAGGGCCGAGCGTTACCTTAACCGCATTAGCCAGTGCATCGACGCCCTCTTTAAGAAGGTCGCGCGCTTCCAGATTGTATTTTATCTCTTTTGCCATTGTCGTATGATTTTAAGTTCGATTTTCAGTTAATTATCCGATTACTGCCAGAATATCGGCCTGCTTCATGATAAGATAGTCCTTGCCGTCCACATGAATCTCGGTACCTGCATATTTACCGTAGAGAACCTCGTCGCCCTCCTTGACCTCCATTTTGATTTCGGAAGTGCCCGGACCTGCGGCGATAACCTTGCCTGCCAGCGGCTTCTCTTTTGCGGTGTCGGGAATAATCAGACCTCCCGCGGTCTTCTCTTCTGCCGGATTAGGGAGTATCAGCACTCTGTCCGAAAGTGGTTTTACGTTCATAGTTGCGTTAAGTTTTTATGTTTTCGTTAAAAATTAATTTTCCGTTTCGATATTATCACTGCGCAATAGATATGCCAAATGCCGAAAACGGCGTTTTTCTGACAGACTCGCCGCGACTGTGTCAGTAAAATTGACAATTTGTCAGAAACTGCGTATATTTGTACTATCAAAATGTCATATAAATATGGTCAGATTCCTGTTTTCGATGATTGCATTCTGCGCCGTATGCCTTGTCGGCAGGTCGCAGAATATCGACGGCACATCCATTGCACCGCATCCGCGGCTCGTCCTGCACGACGGCGACACCGAATCGGTTCGCGAACTCTGCAAGCGGGATTCGGCGGCGATGCGTCTGCACGAGGTCATTGCCGACAAGGCGTACCGCTATCTCAACGAAACTGTATCCGTCCGTCAGAAACAGGGGAAACGACTGCTTCACGTTTCGCGCGCCGTACTCGAAAGGGTCGTCTTCTGCTCCTACATGTACCTGATGACGGGCGACGAAATTTATGCACGGCGGGCAGAGGAGGAGATGCTCGCTGCCGCCGCATTCGAAGACTGGAATCCGTCGCATTTTCTCGATGTCGGCGAGATGACGGCGGCACTGGCTACGGGATACGACTGGCTCTACGGCTTTCTGTCGGAGGAGAGCCGCACGAAGATAGCCGACGCAATAATCGCAAAGGGGCTTTCGGGGGCTGAAAACGACAAACAGATGTGGTTCTACCGTTCGTCCAACAACTGGAATCAGGTCTGCAACGGCGGACTCGTCATGGGTGCGCTCGCCGTATGGGAATTGTGTCCCGACATTGCGGAATCGATAGTAAGGAAGGCTTTGGCAACCAATACGAAGGCCATGAGCGAATATGCGCCCGACGGAGTTTATCCCGAAGGATTCGGATACTGGGCTTACGGAACGTGGTACGAGGTGCTGCTCATCGAGTCGCTGCGCTCGGCATTGGGCGACAGTGCAGGATTGGAGCGGGCAGAGGGATTTCTCGCATCGGCAGAATTCATGAACTTTATGGTCGCCCCGTCGGGGATATGCTACAACTTCTCGGATTCGCCGGCAGTAAACTTAATAAATCCGCTGCTCTACTGGTTCGCCGCAGAGACCGGAAATGCCGATTTGGTGCGGCTCGACAGAGAACGGACGGTTGCGGACAACGGACGGTGGAAAATCGAAAGTCCGCGGATGCTACCGTTCGCAATGCTGTTCGCCTCGCGGTGCAGTTTCGACACGGCGACCACCGAAAGCAAAAAATTTTGGAGCGGACGGGGCAAAATGCCGCTGTTCATCTATCGCGACGGCGACACCTACCTCGCCGCCAAAGGAGGTTCACCGAGCCACTCGCACGCCCACATGGACGGCGGTTCGTTCGTCTACGAATGGGGAGGAGTGCGCTGGGCGGAAGACCTCGGCTCGCAGAACTACTTTTCGCTCGAAAGCCAAGGCATAAAACTTTTCGCCAAAGGGCAAGACAGCCCCCGATGGTCGATATTCAGACTGTCCAACATATCGCATAACACATTGACGGTAAACGACGGACTGCATCGCTACGAAGGCAAGGCGGAGATGCTCGAAACATACTCGGCGGACGGTCGCCACGGAGCGAAATTCGACCTTGCTCCCATATTGTTCGACGTAGCGAAAGCGGAGCGCACAATCACCATCGACGACGAATCGGCAGTTACGACAGTGGACGACATCGTCGCAGGCGACACGCCGTGTCATATCCGCTGGACAATGGTTACGGGAGCCATGCCGCGCATAATAGACCGCAGGACGATAGAATTGACTCAAAACGGCAGACGGCTGCTCGTTCGGGCATCGTCGCCCAAACGAATCGAGGCGTTCGTAATGTCGAACGACCCGCCGCACGATTACGACGCACCGAATCCGAATACATGCCGCATAGGATTCGTAACGGACATCGGGCAGAGGAAGCAGGCGACGATAACGGTAAAACTGATACCGCAGAGGTAATTACATACAATTTTACACCAAAGTCAAATAAGAATGTTATGCTGAGGAGCGTAGCGACGTTAGCATCAAATAAGGACGTCATTATGAGGAGAGCCCTTGGCTCGACGTGATAATCTACCGTTGTGTATTTATCATTTTGCTTCCTTCTCTCGTCATTTCGAGCATCCTCTCCCGTCATTCTGAGCGTAGCGAAGAATCTGTTTTGACTGAATATGAAAATTAAATCCTTCGCTACGCTCAGGATGACGAAACGGGTATTAGCACAGTAATTTTCACAGCGGTAGATCGCCACAGCCCTGCATCGACCGTTTCGGGTATCATTCTGCACCTCGGCAGTTCGAGCAAGCCCGACTCCGCTCGGTTTGGTGTCGGTTTTCGATGACAAACAATGTTTTAGTGTAAAGTCGTATATAGACCAAAATCAATAGGGCTGTGCAAGACACAGCCCTATTGATTTTATGACGCACCGCTGTACGTTATTTCTCCTCCTCGTAGCCGTCCGCCTTTGCATTCCACATCGTGAGCAGGGTCAGAGTACCGAGAATCGCCATAACGAAGATGGTGATATATGCGGCGTTCCAGCCGTAGTGCTGTGCCACGAAACCGAAGCCCAGGCCCGACACGAGAGTACTTGCATAACCGAAGATGCCGAGGATGCCGTTGGCAGTTGCAGCCGCACGGTTCGTCGCCTGATTTGCGGCAGCGATACCGAGCAGTGCCTGAGGACCGTAGATGAAGAATCCGATGAACGTGAACGGAATCATCATCAGCAGCCACGACGAACCCTCCGGAATAGCCCAGAATGCGGCGATGGAGAGCATCGTACCAATCATGCAGAATACGCAGGTATGGTGAGCCTTGCTCTTGAAGATATGGTCGGTAGCCCAGCCGGCAACGACCATACCGATATTGCCGCCGACGAACTCGAATACGATGCAGAGCGTCGTAGCCACTGCGAGCGACAGCCCCTTCGACTCGGTGAGGAGCGTCGGACCCCAGTCCAGAGCGGCGAAACGCACCACATATACGAAGAAGTTGGTAACGGCGAGCGTCCAGATAAGCGGGTTGCCGTAAACCTTGCGGCGAACGAATGCCTTGTAGTCGGCTTTCTCCTCCGGAGTCTGCACGATAACCTTCTTCTTGCCCACGACCTCCGGCAGACCTACGTCCGACGGTGAGTCTTTGAGCACCAGAGCGAGGGTAATCGAACCTACGAGAGCGATAACCGCAGGGATGATGAAGCACCAGCGCCAAGCATAGTAGTGCTGTGCGAAAGTCAGCACCTTAGGGTCGCTGATGTCGAGACCGAGATTGGCTGCGATATTAGCCACGACCTCTGCATTCGCGCTCAAATCGATACCCAGATGCGGCATGATGAACCAGCCGCAAAGACCGAACACCAGACCGGCACCGATGGAGTGCGACATGTTCCAGATGGACATTTTCGTCGCGAGTTCTTTCGGCGGAATCCACTGCGTCAGCGTCTTCGTGCAAGGAGGCACTCCCATACCCTGCAAGTAACCGTTGATTACCCAGATGATACCCATGAAGTAGACGAGAACGCTCGTGAAAGTCAGTTCTACGCCGATATTGTTCGCCAGTGCGATAATCCATCCCGCGATAGTGTCGCTGCAACCGAACAGGATATTCACCGTGGCGCAGAGGAACAGACCGAGCGACATTACCTTGCGGGCACTGTTGCGGTCGGTGATGATACCGTTCACGAAACGCGAAAGGCCATAGACGACGCCGTTAAGCGTCAGGAACAGACCGAGCTGGACTTTCGAAATGCCGAATTCGGCAGAAAGGCCCGGCATGGCGATAGAGAAGTTCTTGCGAACGAAATAGAAGAGCGCGTAGCCCACCATCGTAACGATGATGGTTCTCCACTGCCAATATTTCAGATTTTTCATTTTTTCAGTAGTTTTTTAGAATTGGTGTTTTTAATTTCTCGACACTTGATAGTGCTGTATTTTTGATGATATTCGG
>CAZESW010000037.1:0-2931 GCA_964514795.1 uncultured Alistipes sp. | reverse complement strand
AGTTCAGGCAGATAACCGCAGCGATAGATTACGTCGATGTTGGCGTAACGGCTTCTCATGTAAGGGATATACGAGAATGTCTTGCGCAGACGCTCGCGGGTTACGCCGATATGCTCAGGCTCGTAAGGAGCACCTACGAGGCGCAGGTTCTCGTGTACCTCGCCGAAAGGAATAATCTGCTTGCGGATAGCCTCTTTCAGTTCAGGCCATGCAGCTTTGAGTGCTTCGAGCTGTGCACGCAGTTCCTCTTTCGTCACGTACTTGTCCTTGGTCTCTTTCAGACCGCGGGCGAGATGGCCCGGTTTGCCCTCGAATACCTCGTGAATCTCTTTCTCCTGCTCTTCCCAACTCTTCCATGCCTCTACGCACTTGTCGATGTCGAGATTGGCAAGGTCCTTTTCGAGCAGGAACTCGATGGAAGCGGTCGAAACAAGCGTACCGATACCCACCTTGAATCCGTGCGAAACGTGTTTGCCCTCGAAGCAGAGGTTTTCCATATCCCAGCAGTGCGAGAACTGGTGCTCGGTACCCGAAGCAGGACGGCTCGACTGCAAAGCCTGCATAGCGAAACCGCTCATGAGCAATCCCTCGGAGAGTTTCTCGGTCATTTCGACATCGCCCGCATGAACGGCAGCCGGAGCGGAGAGAGCCTCACGCAGTCCGTCCTGAACCAAATCCCACGAGAATTTGTCGATTTTCTCGTTGCCCGTAACGTCGGCGAGCATCCAGTCGGCTGCTGCCGGAATCTTCGCGATAAGGTCGGCATAACCAGAAGCGGCCAGTTCCTTCGGAGCGGCAGCCGCGATAACTGGGTCCATTACGAAGCCGTAAGGTGCAGGGCAGCTGAAAGTCTGCTTGTTGCCGTCCTTGGTAATCGACGCGCCGAAAGCCGTATAACCGTCCATCGAAGCGGCCGTACCGACGCACATGTACTTGCGGCCCACGATATGCGAAACATATTTGGTGAGGTCGTTGATAACACCCGAACCCACTGCGATTGCGCAAGCCTCGGTTGCTTCCAGACGCGCTTTGAGCTGCTCGACGAATTTCCACTCGGCGTAGAGTTCAGGGTCGGTGAAAATCAGCGGTTCGTCCTGCGGAACGTTCGCCGCTTCGAGCGATGCGAAAACAGCCTTTCCGGCCACTTCCCACGTATTGTTGTCGGCGATGATTATCGCCTTCTTGCCCGGGAACAGTTTGAGGAACATCTCGGCGGTACGCGAAACGGTACCTTCGCCGATGATAAGGTCTTTGGTGTCGGTAGTGCGTTGGAGAGCACTTTCTACTTTATTCATAAATCTGTAATTTTAAGTATATTGATTCTATTTTTTCTGTCCGTAATAGGCGTTTTTGCCGTGCTTGCGGTTATAGTGTTTCTCTATCAGATTGCGGTTCATCGCGATATCCGGATTCAGTGCGACCGAAACCGAAGCCATCTTCGCCACCTCTTCCAGCACGACGGCATTGTGCAGCGCATCGTCGGCGTTCCTGCCCCACGTGAACGGGCCGTGGTGGTTCACCAGCACCGCCGGAGTGTGCATAGGGTTGATGTCGCGGAAACAGTCGGCTATCACATCGCCGGTCGAAGCCTCGTAGCTCTCGTCGATTTGCTGCGGAGTCATCTCGCCCGTGCACGGAATGTCGCAATAGAAATGGTCGGCATGGGTCGTTCCGATATTCGGAATCGGCAGTCCCGCCTGTGCCCATGCGGTAGCATAAGTCGAATGGGTGTGCACTACCCCGCCGACTTCCGGGAAATTGCGGTATATAGCCACATGCGTCGGCGTATCGGACGACGGGCGCAGACTGCCCTCGACGACTTTTCCGTCGAGGTCTACGACGACCATATCGCCGGCCGTCATTTCGTCGTAGGAAACACCGCTCGGCTTGATAACCACGAGTCCGCTCTCACGGTCGATGGCCGACACGTTGCCCCAAGTGAGAATCACCAGATTGTGTTTTACGAGATCGAGGTTTGCCTTCAATACCTCCTCTTTAAGCTTATCCAACATAGGTCGAGTTCTTAAAAGATATTCCGAAAAGATACGATGTCGGTGCATACATATTTTTCGACTTACAAAGGTAATAATAAAAGTATACAATGAAAAATTTATGTAACAAAAGATATGAAAACAGCACGAAAACGCAACGAACGGTTATCCGTTCGTTGCGCAAAAGGAAAGCGAAACGCTCCGTATCGAAAGCCGACGGTGCGGTCTAACGTTTCTTTTCGAGATACTCCTTCATGCGGTCGGGGAAATCGGTCGAAATGTAGGTTATACCGTGCTTTATCGCCCAATCGACCACCTCCTCGTTCTCGACCATCCACAGCGTGGTTGCGATTCCGAGTTCGTTGGAGCGGCTGACGAGTTCCGGACGGTTCATGAACACGTTCAGATTGTAGGACAGACCGCCGAAACCCTCTTTGCGGGCAGTATCGGCATCGACCGACGTCCAAAGGTTGCTCGAAACGTAAACGACGCAGTTGTCGGGCGCAAGACGCACGAACTCGCGGCACGCATGACGGCTGAACGAGATGAACTCCATCTGCTCCATAGTTCCCATTTCGCGACAGAGAGCGACGATTTTTTCCGCCACTTCGGTCTCGATTGCGGGAGTGGCATGCTTCTTCATTTCGAGAATCAGTTTCGTATTCGGGTCCTTGCGTCCCTGTTCGAGCCACTGGCGGAGGGTCGGTATGCGGTGTCCGTTTTTCAGCGTAACCTGCGAAATCTCCTTGTAAGAATTTTTCTGGGCATCGAGTTGGTCGGTGATTTTCGGACCGTGGAAGACGATAAGTTCGCCGTCCGAAGTCATATTCACATCGAACTCAACGCCGTAGACGCCGAGTCGCTGGGCATTGGCAAGGCTCGACAGCGTATTCTCCTCCGAGCCTGCAGTTTTGTAGAATCCGCGGTGCGCCACGATTTT
>CAZESW010000036.1:0-9703 GCA_964514795.1 uncultured Alistipes sp. | reverse complement strand
CAACAACGTCCCTGATATTCCTATAAAGGAAGTGACCTCCGGCATTCTCGATGAGCTCTCGCACGACAACAACGAGGCTCTCTTCGTCGTCGACGGTGTGCCGTTGGGAAGCGATAACACTGCATCCGGTTCCGACAACGAGTCTGCCGACGCTCCTATCGACTATGGTAACGGTATCGGTGACCTGAACCCTGACGACATCGCTTCGGTTTCCGTCCTCAAAGGTCCTGCCGCTACCGCACTTTACGGTTCGCGCGCGCAGAACGGTGCTGTCATCATCACCACCAAGAGCGGACAGAAGAACAAGGGTATCGGCGTTTCGTATACGTTCTCGTTCGTAGCAGAGCAGGCTTCGTACTGGCCGGATTTCCAGGAGGAGTACGGTTCGGGTACCGCATCGCTCACGACCCGCTACACTCACCCTGTTTACGGTTCGGTTACACCGCAGGAGTACTACTCCGCATGGGATGTGTTCTCGGGTTCGAGCCGTGTAGCTGACCGTTCATGGAACTTGAACGCATGGGGCGCCAAGTACGGAACCGATATGGGTTACGGTTTCGATGAGAAGGGCAATGCTCTGACCTACATGTATAAGTCCCTCGATTTCGAGGCTTTGAAAGCCGGTTGGGGAAGCACAATCCTTAACGCTGCGAGCGCCAACGGATATGCAACCGCACAGGAGCAGTACTATCATCTGCTTCCTTATCTGCCGCAGGACTACTACAAGGGCTTCTACGAGACCGGTCTGACGTTCAAGAACTCGGTTGCCATCAGCGGTAACAACGGCAAGGGAACTTCGGTTCGCGCTTCGTTCCAGGATACCCGCAACGACTGGATTGTTCCTAACATGGGTTACAACCAGGAGTCGGCTGCGTTCAGCGTCAACTCTAAATTAAATAAGGTAGTCAAGTTCGCCGCCAAGGTCAACTACTATCGCAAGAAGTCGGACAACCTCCCTACGACGGGTTACAACGTCGCTTCGCCGGTTTACCAGTTGATGGGTAATCACCCGAACGTAGGCGTCGATTCGTACTACGAGGAGTACCTCAGCGGACGTATTCAGGAGGCTTACGCCAACAAGGCAGGTGAGGACTCGGCATCGTTGAACTCCCTCATTACCAACAACGGTTCGTCGCGTCGCGATAACGTTTACTGGCTGGCATACGACTTCATCAATACTCAGGTTCGTGACCGTGTTTACGGTAACATGCAGGTAACGTTCGACATCACCAAGGATTTGAGCCTGTTCGTCCGTTCGGGTCTCGACCTCTTCCAGGACTACCGTACATCGCGCAAGCCTCAGTACGCAAACAACTACGCTGACGGTTGGTTCCGTATTCAGGACGTCTTCCGTTATGAGGTGAACAGCGATTTCCTCCTCTCGTACAAGAAGCAGTTCAACCGCTTCTTCCTCGGAGTGAATTTCGGTGGTAACAACATGGTATACAACAACCGCAGCACCTCGATGATTGCCGAGAAGCTCTCGACGCCGAACGTGTTCATGATTTCGAACTCCATCGACCGTCCGAAGACCTCTTACACTCTCACCGAGAAGATGGTGAACTCGTTGTACGGAATGATTTCGATGAACTACAACGATACCTACTTCCTCGACCTGACCGCCCGTAACGACTGGTCGTCCGCTTTGAAGAAGGGCAACAACTCGTACTTCTATCCTTCGGTCAGCGCATCGGTTCTGCTCGACCAGGCTATCCCTGCATTGCGCGATACCAACTGGCTCGACATGTTGAAGATTCGCGGATCGTGGGCGAACGTTGGTAACGATACCGCCGCTTACCGTATCACCGACTACTACACCAACTCGTCGTTCAACTCGTCGTTCGTTCTCCCGGGTACTCTGGCATTCGAGGATTTGAAGCCGGAGAACACCGAGTCGTGGGAGATCGGTTTGGAGGCTCACTTCTTCAAGAAGCGCCTGTCCGTCGATGTCGCTTACTATGACAGCAACACGACCAACCAGATTCTGGACGTTCCTACCGACCAGATTACCAGTGCCAAGTACAAGCGTATCAATGCAGGTTGCGTGAACAACCATGGTGTCGAAATCTCGCTGGGCGCAAAACTCGTTCAGACCCGCAATTTCTCCTGGGATTTGAACTTCAACTGGGCGAAGAACTGGAACCGACTCATCGAACTGGCTCCGGGTGTAGACCTCTATCAGTTGAATACCGGCTTTACTTCGAGTAACAACGTCTTCATCTACGCTTACCCTAAGGGCTCGAAGGATTTCCCTAACGGTACCGAGCTCGGCCGTATCTTCGGTTACGGTTTCCAGCGCGCTCCGCAGGGTGCTTACTATATCGACGCAGAAGGCCGTCAGGTTGATTGCGCAGGACAGATTATCGTAGACTCGAACGGCTATCCGGTACTCGATACCGCCAACTTGCAGGATTTCGGTTCCATCTATCCTGACTGGAAGGGCGGTTTGAGCACTACGCTCCGCTACAAGAACCTCCGTCTGGGCATGCAGTTCACCTATCAGTACGGCGGTAAGTGCTACTCGCTGACTCACGCGGTATTGGCTGCTGCAGGTAAGACCACCGACACTCTCTACGGCCGTTACGACGGTCTGGTATTCGAGGGCGTCAATCTGACTAACAACGGTACCTACACCAAGAACACGACCATCACCCAGAGCGTTCCGCAGTTCTATCAGGAGTACTACTACACACGTAAGAACTCCGAGACCAACACGTTCGATACTTCGTTCCTGAAACTCAAGCAAATCAGCCTCGATTACGTACTCGGCAAGAAGGCGATTCAGAAGATTGGCTGGCTCAGAAGTTTCTCGGTCGGCGTATTCGTAACCAACGTATTCTGTGTTACCGACTTCCCTCAGTACGACCCTGAGGCAGCAACGTTCAACTCGGCTTCCATCAGCCGCGGTATCGAGACCGGTGCTTACCCAATGACTCGTACATACGGTGTAACTCTTAAATTGGGCTTCTAATAAATAAATATAAGTATATATATGAAAACTTTGAAATATATAGCAGCTGCATTGGTCCTCTTCTCGGCATTTTCCTGCCGGACGCTCGAAGAGTATAATGTCAGCCCGAACCAGATTCCGGTAGGTGATGCTCAGCCATGCGACCTGATGGACGAAATCATCTGCTCCGGAGCGTTGAACTGCCAGCAGCGTTTCTACGATACTTACGCCGAGCTGATGCAGTACACCTGTATCACCTCCTCCTCGAATGAGGTTATCAGCCGTTACTATATAGCTCCGAGCTATATCGAGAACTGCTGGGACAACTTCGCACGCTGGGCTGCTAATGCAGACCATATGTACGAGCTCGCCGACAAGGTGGATGACGACAACTATCGCGCAATTGCTCTGACGCTCCGTGCTCTTTACATGGATATGCTCACTGCGACGTTCGGTTACGTTCCGTTCACCGAGGCCTTCCAGATTCGTCAGGGCAACAATAAGCCGATATTCGATTCGCCGAAGACCATCTATTCGCAACTGATTGTAGACCTCGAAACTGCAAACGACCTCTACGATACGTCGAAAAACCTCAGCAACGTTCGTAAGGACAAGCTCTACAACGGCGATGTCAAGAAATGGCAGAAGTTCACCAACTCGCTCTTGCTTCGTCTGCTCATGCGTCTGTCGGAGCGTACCACCGAGATGGAAATCGTTTGGGGCGAGTCCGTCGTTCAGAAAATCAAGAAGATTATCGAGAATCCGTCGATTTATCCGGTTATGACCGACTACGAGGATAACGCTTGCGTTTACTTTACGGGTGAGGCTCCGTTCCAGAACACTTGGGGCGGTTACACCGAGTCGACTCTCGCCGGTCACCGTTTCACGACCCAGATGTACGGTATGATGAAACCGCAGATTAACGGTGCCCGTGGCGGCGACCCTCGCGTCTATATCTGGTTCATGCCTTATTCGGCAGGTTACGGCTGGATTGGTCTTCCTTCGGGTATCCCGGGCGACGATATGCAGTCCGCAGGTTACACCGTTATGAACTTCCAGACGATGAACGACTACCAGCTTCCTTATTCGTTCATGAACTGCGACGAGGTTTACTTCATCAAGGCCGAGGCATACGCCCGCAACGATGAGCAGTGGTCGGCTATCTCCGCTTCGGAGAACATCATCCGCGACCTCTATAATAACGGTATCAAGAAATCGTGCGAGTTCTGGCGTCATATCTATCGCGATGTTCTTCGCTACGACGGTCGTTTCATCGACATTACTTCGCAGCCGAAGTATCGTAACTTCTTCGCTTGCTGGGATGACCCGAAAGACGATACTCCGTATATTCTCAACATGTACTCGTCGGCTGCCAATAAGGCCGCAGGTACGGTGAATGACACGATGGAGCTCGTCCCTGTAATCAGCGACCCTGCAATCGAGTATTACTACACCGAAGTCGCTCCGTTCAACATGAGCGAGCCGCTCAAGTGTATTCTCGAGCAGAAGTACATCGCCAACTTCCGTGTAGGTCTGGAGGGTTGGTGCGACTATCGCCGCACCGGTTATCCGGAACTGACGATTCTCGACGGTACGTACAATAATCATATCCTTCCTTACCGTTTGGTTTACCCTAACAGAACCAAATCGACTAACGACTTGAACTACCAGAATCTGCTCACTACGCTGGCAACGACCTATTATGACGGCTCAGACGATATGCTGACCCCGATTTGGTGGAGCGAAGCAGCATTGACCAAAGAGATTCGTTAATTTGTAAATAGATTGAAAATTATGAAATATACAGTTAAATATCTGAAATCCGCGGCATATCTGCTGGCGCTCGTTTCGATGGCCGGTTTTGTCGGCTGTAACGACAAGGAGGAGGTTTACCACCCTTACGACAATGATTACAGCGGCGAGTATGTGTTCTTCGGAGGCAACGGCAGCACTGCCGAGTCGCTCGAACTCGATACCAACGGTATGATTGGCGATACTTTCTCCAACCAGATTACCTACGAAATGTACACCAACGTCGGCGACTGGAAACTCGAATACGATTTTTCGAAATGTTTCAATCCTGCACCGGTACGTTCTTGGATAGAGGCTTGGCCGAGCGAGGGTAACGGCGACGGTCGTTTCACCCTTAAATTCCTTGCCAACACCGACCAGGGCGACTCGAAATACGCGAGTGTCAATATCGTATCTGGCGGCAAAGTTATCAAGACCATCGCCGTTAAGCAGGCTGGCGCGACTTCGGTTCGTCTGAATCTCGCAGCTGCGTTCAACTCGGTACTCAACCTGGGTCCAGAAGCCAGCGAAAAGACGCTTGCATTGAGTGTTAACGTATTCTGGGATGCATACGTAGAGTATGCCGACGAGTTCGGTCCGGACTGGTTGCATCTGAACGAAATTACGAACTTGCAGAACCTGCAGTTTAACGTTGATCCTAACTATACGACGGAAACGCGTACGGCTACGATTGTCATCTATCAGATTTCTGATACCAACAACACTCTTACGATTACCGTAAACCAGAGAGGTGTAAGCGAGTAAGTGTTGTAACTTAAAAAATTATTATTACTAAAATGAGAAATTGGATAAAGTTTGTATCTGCAGTTTTTGTTGTCGGTCTTATGTCGGCAGTCATGACGGGTTGCGAGAAGACTCCGGTCGATAAACCTAATAATGACAATACGTCGATATTGACCAACATCAGCGGTTTGCAGAGTCGATTGTTTACGCTCAACGGCGAGGCTGTGATGGTTGCATCGGGCGCCGAGCTGACCGACGTGATAATCATGACAGGCGGCAAAACCTACAACTGCGAGATAACGAGTGTGGGAGAGACGAGTTTCAAGTTCCGTGTACCGGAAGATCTCGTCGGAGGCGAGTACTCATTTAGCATCAAGCGTGGCGATAAGGTTCAGGAAATCGGCGGCCCGTGGACGATTGCGATTCGTTCGTTCAATCCGAACGTTCCCGACGACGGCAAATCGTCGCTGCGCGGTATGGTTTATTGCGATTCCAAGGGCGTGGACGGTGTCCTCGTTACCGACGGTGTAAACTTTACGAAAACAATGGACGGTGGTAAATATTACCTCGAATCGGACAAGCGTTACGGCGTTGTCTACATCATCCTGCCTTCGGGCTACGATGTGGCTACCCGCAGTGCGATGCCTCAGTTCTGGGCTGCGACAAATGAAGATCCGAAAAACCGTGAGCAGCACAACTTCGAGTTGTTCAAGAACGACAACACGAATCACACGGTGCTCGTCGCAACGGACATCCACCTTTCGAACCGTAATCTCTACCCGCTGGACTTGACGCAGTTCTCCGCAGGTTTCGTCAATGAGGTCAAAGAGTTCTACTCCAACCAGAAGAACGTATACTGCTTCAACCTCGGCGACTTCGCGTGGGATATCTACTGGTATAAGTATTGGAACGGCGAGGCTCTGCAAAATGCTTCATCACAGATTGCGGGTCTTCCTTGCCAGTTCTGGTCTACCATGGGTAACCACGACAACAACGGACATGCCGGCTGGGAAGAGAAGAAGAGCAATATTCCTTACGGTACGGACGAGTACTGGGCAAAGGATTTGGAGGCATCCAAGCCTTTCCGCACAGTCATGGGCCCTACCCACATTGCGATGAATATCGGTCAGGTTCACTACATTCTGGTGGACGACATCAACTACGAGAACGACTACATCAAGGGCGAGAGCGAGGAAGACGGTTCTGCCGATCCTCAGATGGGCGACCGCAACTACCACGCAGGATTCCGTCCTGACGTTATCGAGTGGTTGCGCAAAGACCTCTCCTACGTCGACAAGTCGACTCCGGTCGTTATCGGATTCCATATTCCGCTCATGGATGCGCTCGGTGCCAATTACAACGGCGAGTTCTCTACCAACTACACCCAGTTGTTGGAGTTTATCGACCTGTTCAAGGATTATTCGGAGGTGAACTTCGTTTCCGGCCATACCCATGTTAACCGTATGCGTCCGATTAAGGATCACGGTACGAACATGTACGAACACAACATCGGTTCGGTCTGCGGTATCTGGTGGAACACCAGCCGCGGTTCGGGTGCGGGCAACAACGCCATCACCGGCAATCCTATCGGAGCGCTTACGCTCTGCTCGGACGGTGCGCCTGCGGGCTACATGGTTTACGAGGCACAGGGCAAGAGCCGTTCGTGGTACTATAAGGCTATCGGCGCCAACAAATCGACCGTACTGAAAAGCAAACAGTTCAAAACTTATGACATGAACGAGGTTGCCAAGTACTACAGTGCGGGCAAGGGCGGCGCATTCCTTACCACCATTTCGACTTCCGGTATCGAGAACTCGGCTAACGATGCCGCTCCGGGCAGCCGCATCAAGGCTTCCAAGCAGTCGTATGGTGCCGAGGAGGAGGCCAATACCGTATGGATTAACGTCTGGGGCTTCGAGAAGGGCAGCTTCGCCGGTTACGGCAAGTGCAAGGTCGAAGTCATCGAGAACGGCAAGACTACCGACATCACCGAGAAGGTGAACGACGCGGCAGGTTCGGCAAACCCTATCGAGGGTTACCACGACCCGCTTTCGGCAATTACCTACGACGTGTACAAGCACAGTACGTCGGGCAAATTCTCCTCTCACTCGCAGAGCCGCAATTATGCCAACCATATTTTCAAGTACATTGCCGGCAGTGCCAACTCTACGCTTACGATTGTGTATACCGACCGTTTCGGTAACAAGTATCGCGAGCAGATGCAACGTCCTAAGAAGTTCTGGGACGGAACCAACCCTTACTATACTTTGGATTAATTAAAACTAACCATGAATATGAAAACTTTCAAAAACTTTTTCCGTCATGCAGCACTTGCAGTTGTGGCATTGTTCGCAACCGTTTCGTGTTCGACTGACGTAACCGAGGGCTTCGACTGGCTCGACCAGCCGTTCGCATTCGAAATTTCGTATTCGACCGGTGAGGCTGTCTGGGATGCAGAGAATCCTGAGCCGCTCGTGTTGAATAAACTGGGTATCGGTATGACCGGTACGGTTCCGTACCTCAAAATCAAATCCAATACCTATTGGACTCTCTCCGTTCCGGAAGACTGCAATTGGCTCCGCCTCTCGCTCAACTCCGAGGATGATTTCTCCAGCGCACGTACCATGGTCGGCGGCCCTTCGTCGGAGACCGTGAAGACCGACAACCAGATAACCAACGTTTATCTGAAACTGTTGGAGAACAAGGGCGACAACCAGGAGGTTACGCTCGAGTTCAAGTTCGCTGAATCGCGCGGTGCATCTCATTACACGGTGCCTATCATCCAGCGCGGCGCATTGAGCACCGAGGTCAGCTCGCTGCTTACGTTCCTGAAAGACGGCTTCGGCGTCGTTGACGGCGACGACACCCTCATCAAGTTCTATCCGTTCTCCACGTCGGTTCGCAATTCGGACGGCAGCGAGACGAACAAGCACACTTACGAGGGTATCGCATGTGCCGGTGACGCTACCGGTCGTCCGTTCTCGTATGCAGGTTCCAGCAAGGTCTATGCTTCGGACGAAAACCCTTCGTCGGAGTACATTATTCTGACCGAGAGCAACGAAATCCCTGCTTCGGGCGGTGCCAACATCAAACTCGACGGCAAGGGCTATTTCGATATCCGCGTGTTCAACAATCAGGGCAAGACCGACTTCCAGATGTTCTTCGGTGCGAAGAACGAGGACGGCCGCTACCGTGAGAAGGACTTGAAGGTATGGATTTCGAAGGACGGTATCAACTGGACTGTCGATGCCAATGCCAATTCCGACGGTTCGATTGCCTACGAGCACCTCGCTCCGCAGAGCGTGAACGGCTGGGCTGTATCGAAGGCCAAGTTCTCGATTGTTCCGGGCGTATCGGACATCATCTATTTCCGCTTCGAAAACACTTCGACCGATACCTACCGTATCGACGATATTCTCTTCGAGGAGTACGACGGCGAAGCCGAGCAGATTTTCTCGCTCATCCAGATGGGTTCGGACGTTATCGGTCTGCCGGTTAACTTTAACTATACCGACCTGAAAAACACCAACACCAAGGGTTCGTACTGGCGTACCGGTTCAATCATCCTTTCTGAGGAGAGCGGTGTGTACAGAGAGTCGTCGGGCGAAGAAGAGGATGTCGTTCCTACCGTTCCGGAATCTACCGCTTCGTCGGCACACGTTCAGTTCATGACCGGTTCGGATGCTTCGCTTGTTCGCACACGTACCAACTCCAGCGGTATTAACGGCTGCGGTATTTACATTGCCAACAGCAATCCGCGAATTGCCGGTATGATGGCGGAAGACTACTGGATCTGGACTCTGCCTGTTCACAAGGTTACTGCAAGTACCAACGTCAAGGCCGCGTTTACGTTCAAGGAGAACAATGCAGGTCCTAAATATTTCTATTTCGAGTGGGCGCAGTGTACCGAGGACGAGTACGCATTCGCCAAGAGAAACATCCTCACCTTCACCGAGGAGGAGAAGCATGCTTTCTATTCAACTCTCGACTGGAAGACTCATGATGTTGTGACTGTTTCTGTTCCTAACGATCAGGATAAGTCTGATAGTGCCAGCGGTATTCCTATCGGTACGGGTGTTCTTTCTTCCGCTGCCGGATACTGGACGGGCGAAGTTACCTATTCGAGCGGTTTCGCAGGTATCAAGGGCGGTGCAGATGTCAATAAGGAGATTGTCTGCAACTTCCCTGAGGCTATGGACGACGGTTACTTCTTCTTCC
>CAZESW010000035.1:0-9879 GCA_964514795.1 uncultured Alistipes sp. | reverse complement strand
ATGGCAAAGATACTCAAAAAGTCGGGAATATTCCAACATTTTCGGGCATCAATTCATACGTTGGGAATAATTGTTGCCAATCATCAAGCGTTTTCTTTAAGCCGGGAGCATAGGTCAGATTTATTTGAGCTGCGCCAAGGCTGAAAAACGTGCATAAAATGAACGGATTTTAACTGTATTTATTATATGGCAAAACAAAAAGTCGAAACAGGTTCGTCGCCGGCGGATGCAAAATTCCGCATAACCATTACCGAGAAAGGACCTTATTTAGTCTTCGGGCAACCGCCATTGGCGCAACAGTTCATCGTTCCAAACAACAGGCGCGAGAGTTGGGAATTCCGTGAAGGGCGCAGTTTCAGCACCGACAGCGAGCCTACGGCATTGTGCCGCTGCGGGGCATCTGGCAACAAGCCCTATTGCGATGGTTCGCACACGCACCACAAATGGAATCCCGAACTGACATCACCGCCGGAAGCGATGCTCGACAATGTCGAAATCACTTCGGGCGAGGCGATTTCACTGACCGACAATCCGAAATACTGCGTCTTCGCACGGTTCTGCGATGCAGGTCGCGGCGTTTGGGAACTGACAGAATCATCTGATAATCCGAACGACCGCGATTTGGCCATCCGCGAGGCTTCCATGTGTCCGAGCGGACGACTTATGGCATGGGACAACAACAGCCACAAACCCTACGAATACAAATTCGAACCGAGCCTCGGGCTTATCGAGGACAGAGCCATCAGAGCGAGCGGAGGTCTGTGGGTTCGCGGAGGAATACGCATAGAGCGCGAGGACGGACAAGGATTCGAGACACGCAATCGCAACGTACTATGCCGCTGCGGAGCATCAGGCAACAAGCCTTACTGCGACGGCACGCATGCCTCGCTGCGATGGCATGACAACATCGAGAACGTCCGGCAAACCGACACCGAACCGGAAAAAGTGTATTAGACTAAAATACTGAAATAAGAATCCGGCGCAGAACCTTTTGGAGTTCTGCGCCGGATTGTCGCGGCATAAAATCTATTTCTTTTTAGGAATTCCGCGTTCGCACGGAACGTGCACCTGACATTTGCCGCAACCGTATCGCGGAGCATACTTATCGCGCAATATATCGAAATAAGACGAGCAGATAGGGTGGGACTTGCCTGTTTTCAACGAAATTGCCTGCGCAGGACATCTCTCGGCGCACGCACCGCACATCGTGCAGTAATCGTATATGCCCGAATAATCCCGTTCTGTCACCGGCAGTTGCGCATCGGTTACGACACTGCCGAAACGACCGCTGATACCGCGAGCAGTAATAAGACCTTTCGACAGACCGAATGTTCCGAGTCCGCAAACGTAAGCGACATGACGCTCCGACCAGTTGCTCGTATAACTCAACGACTTGTTGGCGATTTCATCGTTCGTACCGGCGGCGAATACATATTTGAATTCCGGACTTGCATACGGCGAAAACGCCTTGTAACCGCGCTCCTGCAACCATCGTTCGAGGAAATGGTTTACCTCCGTAAGAAATGCCTGTCCTTCGATACGCGCATACAGCCAGCCGTTGCCGACATCCACGGCATCGACCTTGTTGCCCTCGACGACGAAATCGCTGAACGGTGCGAAATACGAAACCACGCTCACCGCCTCCGGCATCCACTCCTTCGGGGTTCTGAACAACTCGCCGACAGCCTCCGGACGCTTCATTATCTCCCATTGGGCATCATCCGCCGACCCGACGGCGACAATAGGGGCATCATACAGACGCTGTCCGACATCCGCCGGGTCGATAGCCATCTCCGGCGTAACATAATTGTGCTCCGACTCCATTACGAATGAAGTCAGAGCACAAGTCAAATCTTCCAATAACATAGCGCAAACTATTTATTTCTTCTCCGGCTTCGAGATGGATTCGCGCATCTGGGTATCCGCCATGATGTTCTTCATCTTGTAGTAATCCATTATACCGAGATTACCGTTGCGGAATGCCTCTGCCATTGCGAGCGGTACTTCCGCCTCTGCAAGAATCACCTTTGCACGGGCATCCTGTGCGTTGGCCTTGTTATCCTGTTCGAGAGCCACTGCCATTGCACGGCGCCCCTCCGCCTTTGCCTGCGCGATATTCTTGTCGGCACCCGCCTGGTCCATCTGCAAATGCGCACCGATATTCTTTCCGACGTCGATATCCGCAATGTCGATAGAGAGAATCTCGTATGCCGTCTTCTGCTTGAAAAAAAAAACGAGAACCACGCGGGAGATGGAATCCGGATTTTCGAGCACGATTTTGTGCGTGGCGGCCGAACCGATAGACGAAACGATACCTTCGCCGACACGGGCCAGCACAGTCTCCTCGCCGGCACCGCCGACAAGTTGTTTAATGTTGGCACGAACCGTTACACGAGCCTTGGCAATCAACTGAATACCGTCTTTTGCAACGGCAGCGACCGGCGGGGTATTGATTACCTTCGGATTTACCGACATCTGCACAGCCTCGAATACGTCACGACCCGCAAGGTCGATAGCCGTAGCCATCTTGAAGTCGAGCATGATGCTCGCTTTCTGTGCAGAAACAAGCGCGTGAACCACATTGCGGACATTTCCTCCCGCAAGATAGTGCGCCTCCAATTCGTTGGGGTTTAGTTTCAGACCCGCTTTCGTTCCCTCAATCATCGACGAAACGATTACCGACGGCGGAACCTTGCGCCAGCGCATCAACACGAGTTGAAGCAGCGAGATATGCACACCCGAAACGAGTGCGGAGAACCACAGACCGACCGGAATGAAATAGAATATCAGCCAGACGGCGATAAGTCCCAGGAAAGAGACCAGAATAATAAGACCGAGTTCAAGTTCCATAATTTATAATTTTTAAGGTTTTAGTTATTCATTGCCATTCGCTATTTGCGCTTTGAGCCGTGCGATAAAATCGGCATCGAGTACACCGAGTTTTTCGAGCGACGGAATCAGTTTCGCGATACCCTCATCGTAGCGGTCCAGCCATTTGTGAATCTCGAAAGGGTATTCGGTGATGTAGTTCGGAGCCTGCGAAACACTCATATATTCGTCCGGCAGCATCGTCCACGGGTCGTAGTTGGCAGCGAAATTCTCCTTGAACTCCGGAGTCAGTACGACACAGCGGTTGAAGACGCCCTGTTTGCCGTAGAGGCGCGGTTGTGCGGCCAAATCGCCTTCGTTCATTTCGATTTCGACGATGCAGTCACGGTCGCACGGACACATTCCGGTGCATATCACCGGCGCAAGCGTATAGCCGTCGTAAGTCCATTCGTTCTCGGCGACATAACGGGCATAATCGATTTTACGACCGTTCACCTTCACGCATTTTGGCGGGAACGTAGCGGGCAGACGCAGTTCGTATTTACGCTCTGTCGGCATATCCTTGTACGAACCATTGCGGGCGCAAATTTCGATACGAATCGTATTGCCTTCGGTACGTTTCGAGATATTCGTCGTCGCGAATACGTCCGAATAATTCTTCGATATTCCGTCGTCCTCGTACAGCGACAGTTCGCCGTCGGCTCCCGGGATGAAAGTCAATACGAGAGTGTCGTTCTTGTCCTGCAGATTGCGCACCGTCTTCGGATTCATAGGGATTATCGCACCGGCACGGGCATAATACGGATTCTCGGCAATAGTATAGTGCATAGTCTTCGTAACCGAACCGTCAATCATCTCGCCCGAAACGCAGTCGAACCACTTGCCCTCCGGGAACCACATTTCGCACTCGGCAAGTCCCGTCTTCGCGTCGGCTCTCGATGCCACGGACGTCACGAGCAGGTCGTCGCCGAACATATACTGACGCTTCATGTCGTATGCCTCGTCACACTCCGGATAGTAGTAGTACATCGGGCGGCACATCGAAATACCGGTATCGAAAGTCTGTCGTGCGGCATTATATATATAAGGTGCGAGGGTATAGCGCAGCCGAACGGCATCGCGCATATAGAACATGTGCTCCGGGAATTTCCAGATTCGGCGTTCGATGTTTCCGTTTTTCGTGCAGTGCGTCTTGAAAATTGGGGTAAACACACCGTATTGCAGCCAGCGCAGATAGAGTTCCGGCTCGGTATAGGATTCGCCTTTGCGGAACGTATGGCCGCCGATGTCGTGTCCCCAATATCCGTAGCAGACATTAGATGCCGTCGAAGTGAACCAGGGCAGGAAATCGAGGGTTTCCCACGAGATAATCGTATCGCCCGAGAATCCGACCTGATAGCGGTGCGAACCCAGTCCGCCCCAACGGTGATAAATCATAGGGCGCGAGTCCGAAATCTCGCCCATGTGATGGTTGAATACATGGTTGAGCCAGAACGTATTGCTCAGATTCTTCGTGAATTTGCTCTTTCGCCACTGCTGCCAGTCGAGCCACCAGAAATCTATGCCGTCCTTCTCCATCGGGCCGAGAACGGTATCGAAATATGCGTCCGCCCATTTCTGCTCGTCGATATGGAACGGAACGCTTTTGCCCTTGTCCGCCCAGCCGTAAGCCGTCGTAAAGGCATCGTAACATGCTTCGTAAGGCTGAATGCCCGACGCCGGATGAAGGTTGAGCGAGGTTTTCAATTTCTCGTCGCGGCACCATTTCAGGAAATTGGCAGGCGACGGGAACAGCTGCTCCTTCCATGTATAGCCCGTCCAGCCTATACGCTGGCCGTATTCGTCTTTCGGCGGATTGTTGCGCCGCAAGCTCCATGTCTCGTGCCAGTCCATGTCGACGATAAGCACGTCGATAGGGACGTCGAGACTGCGCAGCGTACCGACAAGGTCGCGCAATTCGTTGTCCGAATATTGCCAGTAGCGGCTCCACCAGTAACCGAACGCATACCTCGGCGGCAACGGAACAGCACCCGCAACCGTCGTATAGTCGTGAATCGCCTTCGTGTAGTCATGACCGTATGCGAAAAGATATATATCCTGATACTCCTTCTCCTCACGACATGCGACCCACTCTTTCCAGTGCGAATCCACCGGTTCGAGAACATGATTCTGCGAATCATCGACCGCAACCCAACCGCTTCGGGACACGATACCAGTCTCCATCGGCTCCTTGCCGAGTTTCCAGCCGTCCGCACGGTCGAGAGTGCGGGTCGTACCCATAAGATTCAGCGAATCCGTATCGCCGTAATGCCATACGACCTTTTTGCCGTTGAGCATGAATTCGGCGTACAGATTCTCTGCCGAGAATTTGCCGTTCTTGGTATATGTCAGTTTGACATCCGAAGTTTTGATGACGACCTTCGACCGTCCGTTCGACACACTGAATGCAGGAACGGGCAGATTGCGGTTCACGAACGTAAGCGTCGCTCTGTCCTCGAAAACTCCGTCCTCACTCCACTCCATGCGAATCAACTGCGGAGTAAGCACTGTAAAGCGGGCATTACCGGCAACCACGACAGCCGATTCGTCCGCCTTGGGATTATTGTCGGCGGTAACGGCATTCGGAAGCAGAGCCGCCGCCACCGTTAGCGCAAAGATTATTTTCTTCAAGTTCATATAGGTTCAGGGGTTAGGTTAGTTATTCCGCCTTTCGGACGATTACCGCAAAATTCTCGAAGCCTACGACCTCGACCGGCTGTTTCTGGTCGATAAAGACATCGGCGGATTTAGCTTCGTAAGTCTTTCCGCCGATTTCGACCTTGCCCATAGGCGACAGACGCGACACGGAGATACCGCGTGCTCCGACCGCTATTTCCTTTTCGGGAAGCTGCATGCTGCTCGAATCTATCTCCTGTTTCAGCGAGAAGCGCTGCCATGTTTTGGCGCGCAGCGAAACGAGCGTCGTTATCAGCGACAACAGCAGAACGACGGCAATGGTTACAGCGCCCGTACACGTACCGTAGCCGGTAAAGGCCAGATATATCGCGCTGCCGTAGCATACGAGCGACAATATCGTTCCGATAGAGATTCCGGGCAGAAGAAGCAGTTCCGCGACAAGGAACAACACGCCCAAAAATATTAAAAGAATGATGTAAAACATAGGCTATCTGTTTTAAGGTTTCTTTACTTTCACGACCTCCGCCGTCGGCTGACCGTCGGTCTTGGCAATAGCCGCAGCCACCTCGTCCGCCGCACTCCTGTCGGCGAACTTGCCGATGACGAACTTGTTGCCTATGCGCGAGAACTCGCAGTCGGCATTCCGGGCGGCGGCAATAGAGCGTACCTGCTCCGAGAGCGACGCCACACCCGATATTTCGATGTTGTATTCGTCCGTATTCTCCGCAGACCATTTAGCCGGTTCGGAGATATACTCGCCGTCCACCCACATGACGACTCTCGGGTCTCTGAATCCTATACGGCGCAAATATACGACGCCTTCATTTGCCTCCTGCTCCGTGCGGAATCCGCCGACGAAATAGGCCTGGCGTCCGTTATGGTAGGCATCGGTATGCGAAAGCGGGGTAATACCGCGCAAAACGGAAAGATTCGGACGGTTGGTGAATATTCCGACGCGGATACGGTATATCGTTCCGTGCTCGTACACCTTCGTCTGCGGAACTGGATTCTGCGCATTGTATATCGTCGGCAGTATCACCTTCAACGGTTCGTATTCGATGAAATAACGCTTCTCCAACGTTATTTTGCCCGCCCGGTAATCTATATTTTTCAATTCGGCAGCCACCCGGGCAAGCGAATCCCTCGCCGATACCAAATCCAAAGCCGATGCGATTTTGATTTCGTAATCGAGCAAGCCCCGTTTCTGGCAATAATACTCTGCAATGACATCGGACGCATAAGTACCCCGGCTGTCGGCAAGGGTCTGCGCTATCTCGTCCGTCCTGCGCTCGGCTTCGGCGAGAATGTCGCCGCGTCCGCATTTCTCCATCAGCAGATTGTACAGATACATCTTGTTGTCGTAAACGGAAGCCCAGTTCTGCTCCACGGCACGCTCTGCACGTTCGGCGGCCTGCTGCACGAGCGAAAAACGCTGCATTATGCTGTCGGCGACGGATTCCGTCTCGGCTTCCATATATTCGCGCTGAACGGCTATCATCGAGGCATATACGCTGCGGTACTCTCCGACGGCTTCGGCTGCATTCACCTCATGTTCCTGCGATTCGCGCAACGCGCCGTAATCGGCTGCGGAGAGTTCGCCGGCAAAAAAGTCGTTGTAAACAAGATTGGCGACCTTTCGCGACTGCACGTTCCACGCAGGTTCTTTACCGTTTCCGTCCGATGCCGTATCAGCCGTTGCAAGATTAGAAGTCTTGCCGAAATTGCCCGTCATCCATTTGCGCTCGTATTCCGCCAACGCGGCCATAGCCTTGTCGCAGCGCGATTTGGCGGCATAGGATTCTCCTTCGAGCACAACTATACGCGCACCGAGCGACTCGCGCTCCGATTCGCGTTCGGCATATCTCGTTCGCATGGCCGAAATCTCCCGGGCGAGCGAATCGCGGCGGGCAATCTCCGTCTCCATATTGCGCACAAGTGCGACATAAGTGCTGTCGCTGCGCAGACCCTCTTTCCTTCCGTTATCGCGTGCAGCAACATCCGCTGCGAATGCGACACCGGCGCATATCAATATTATATAAACAAACTTTCTCATCGCCACCACTTAATGAACAGCAACTGTATGAATCCGAATATCTCCAAACGTCCCATAAGCATCAATATCGTGTCCTGCACCTTCAATATCGCCGGAATCTCCGCGAAATTGTTCATCGAGCCGACCGCACCGAATCCCGGGCCGACATTGCCGATGCACGATACCGCCGACGAGAAACCGGTCAGCATATCGAGACCGAACATCGTATTGATAATCGTACCGGCAAGGATAAGCAACAGATATATGACTATGAACACAACGACGGAATGGAGTTGGGACTCGCTCTGCAATATTCCGTCCACTCTGATTCTGATTACGGCATTAGGATGCTGCTGCAATTTCAGTCGGGCAGCAAACACTTTCACGAACAAAAGCAGTCGGTCCACCTTCATTCCGCCCGACGTCGAGCCTGCACACGCGCATATTATGGATGCGAAAATCAGCAGCACGATGGCGAACGGCGTCCATAGATTGGTGTCGGCCGTAACGAAACCGGTCGTCGATATTATCGAGATGAACTGGAACACCGAATGTCTCAATGACGACCATATGGTAGGGTATACACCTGCCGCATAGATGCTTATCGCAATCGCTACGGAGCATACGGCAATTATCGAGAAATAGATTTTGACGACCTCCGAACGGAATATGTTGTTCGATTTGCGGGCGAACGTCGAGTAAATCAATCCGAAATGGATACTTGCCAATATCATCGCCGCCATCAGAATCAATTCTATTACAGGGCTGTCGTAGAATCCTATGCTTGCGTTCTTCGGGCTGAATCCTCCCGTAGCGCAGACCGACATGGCGTGATTCAGCGCGTCGAACCATCGCATGCCCGCGAGTTTGAGCAGCAGGGTAGTCAGCAGCGTCAGTCCGACATAAACGACAAGCAGAATCCGGACTATGATTTGGGTACGGTAACGATAGTGGTCTTTCGCCACCGACGACAACTCGACGCTCGACAACGCCATTTTATTCGTTCCGAGCGACGGCAGGATAACGAGTGCGAACATCACTACTCCGACACCGCCAATCCAAATCGTCGATGTGCGCCAGAACAGCAGACCCTGCGGCAAAGCCTCAATGTCGTTGAGTATGCTCGCACCGGTGGTCGTAAATCCCGAAACGCTCTCGAACCATGCGTTTATCAGCGAAAATTCGCCGCCCCAGATAAGATACGGGAACATTCCGACCACACATGCCACGACCCACGAACCGACGACAATCGAAAAACCCTCCTTGTTGGTTATCGTATCGGCTTTCTGCACGAACAGCATCGGAAACAGACCGAGTACCAGCGTAAGCAGAGCGGACAGCAAAAGAGGGTAGTAACCCGAATCCTTGTTGTCCATGTACGAAATGAATGCCGACACCGCCATGAATGCCGCCACACAAAGCATTACCGTTCCGATATATCTCAATATGATGCTGAAACGCATAACCGACTACTGCTTGTTCTGTTTCGAAATATTTATCAACGTTTCGATATTGTCATCGAGTTCCTTCAGTTCGTCTATCACCTCCGCCTTGACATTGTAAGGCAGTTTGAAAGACAGGTACTCGCGTAAAGCCCTATTGATTTTAATAATCGGACGCACGCAGTACAGATTGATGAAATAGAAGAACATCAACACGATGGCAATCATCACTATCAGCGAAATGAACACCGGAGCGACCGACCGGTAGGCATTCTTGTTGAGTTGTGCGGCACGAGGCGCGAGGGAAGCATGGGTATGGGTCATGAAATCCTTTATCTGCTCCAACAGACGCAGATAGACGATTTCGTATTTCGTGTCGTACCATATTTTGCCGGCAATCGAGGCCTCCTCCAATCCGAGGTCTACAAATGCCGATTTCATGTCGGACTGTAAAGCCAACGGCTCGTCAGGCTGCGACAGATACTCTTCGGAAAGCGTACGCAATTCACTCAAAGTCATTGCCAGCGAATCGAGACAACTCTCGTTGTATGCCTCACTGCGGGCAGCGACCAGCCGACCTTCGAGGTCGGCCATGGAACGGCGGCACATATCGTCGAAAGTCCTGTCGTTGAATATGGCGACATTCATCATCGCCCGACTGTGATCGTGGCCGGATTTGAGCATATCCTTCGCCAATTCCATATTGCGTTTGCTCGCCGAGAGGATATTTTCGGTATCGTTGCTCAGATTTCCGAGTTCGAACAGCGAAATCATTCCCGATATGAACAACAGAGCGACAATGCTCATGAATCCTACCGCAACACGTTTGCCAATGCCTTTCATAAATTCAAAATCACGTTATTTTCGCAAATATAATAAATTCCGACGACTTTATTCGAT
>CAZESW010000034.1:0-9899 GCA_964514795.1 uncultured Alistipes sp. | reverse complement strand
AGCGCGACGATAGAGAGCTCGCTGTGGGGAGCGATAATCCGTGAAAAACTGCCGTATGCCCTCGCGTCGGAACTCGAAGACATATACCAGTGGACGGTCGATTTCTTCGGCATACAGGCGGGCGACAGTTTCACGGTCATTTACGACGAGAAGTTCATCGACACGCTGTCGGTAGGAATCGGACGGGTGTGGGGAGCGAAATTCAACCACGGAGGCAAGGAGATATACGCGATTCCGTTCAAGCAGGGCGACAAACTGCGCTACTGGGAGTACGATGGCGGCTCGCTGCGCAAACAGTTGCTCAAAGCACCGCTTAAATTCACCCGCATATCGTCCACGTTCTCCAATGCGCGGTTTCATCCCGTTCTGAAAAAATACAGGCCGCACCACGGCGTCGATTATGCGGCACCGGCCGGAACTCCGGTGCGTGCCGTAGCCGACGGAACGGTAATCGCGAAAGGTTATCAGGGAGCTGCGGGCAACATGGTAAAAATCAAGCACCCGGGTAATCTGATGTCGGGCTATCTGCATCTGCGCGGCTATGCCAAAGGGCTCGCCGTAGGCAAGCGGGTTTCGCAAGGCGAGATAATCGGATATGTCGGCAACACGGGACGTTCGACCGGTCCGCACCTCGATTTCAGATTGTGGAAGGGCGGAACACCGATAAATCCGCTCAAAGTGCCGCAGCAGCCAGCAGAACCTATCGCGGATGCAAACCGCAAATCGTTCGAATGGGTGCGCGACAGAATAGTGGCTGAACTCAACGGCGATGTCGCTGACTCGCTACGCATAACGCAACTCGATTCAATAATCGTAAGATAATGCTCGACAAGAAGATAATACGGTTCATCGGGCGTCATCACGTATTGACGCTGGCGACGCGGTCCGACGAGGGAATGCCATACTGCGCCAACTGCTTCTATGCCTACGACAAGGAGCGGAATTTGCTGATATTCTCGTCGGACGACACGACGCGGCATGCCGCCGACATGGCAGCCCGTCCGGAGGTCGCATGTTCGATAGTGCTCGAAACCAAAATCATCGGCAAATTGCAGGGCGTACAGATTTGCGGCATAGCCGAACGCGGCGACGAAAAGGCGAAGAGCGACTATATCGCCCGATTCCCGTATACGGCAGTGATGCCGCTCAATATCTGGGTCGTGGAGCCAGATTTCGTGAAACTCACCGACAATACGCTCGGATTCGGAAAGAAACTGATATGGAAGAGAGAAGAATCGGAGTAATAATAGTAGCCGGAGGAAGCGGCACGAGAATGGGGGGCACGATACCCAAGCAGTTCGCCATAGTCGGCGGAGAACCGATACTCGTTCGCACGATTAACAATTTCGCCAAGGCATTTCCGACGGCGAAGATAATCGTCGTACTACCTGACGCACAGATGGATTTCTGGCGCAATCTCTCGGCGCGGTTCAAAGTCGCCCGACACTCGACGGTAGAGGGCGGAGCAGAACGGTTCCATTCGGTCAAGAACGGAATCGAGGCACTGAGCGACGCAGTAGACCTGATAGCGATACAGGACGGAGTCCGTCCGTTCGCATCGGTCGGGATGATACGGCGCACGGCTGTGTGCGCTGACGAACACGGAACGGCGATTCCGACCGTAAGACCGGTCGATTCGTTCCGCAAAGTAACCGACGATAGCGAAGGGTCGGCGATAATCGACCGTTCGGCTCTGCGAATAATACAGACACCGCAGATTTTCCGTGCCGACCTGTTAAGAGCGGCATACGACGTCGATTACGACCCGGCGTTCACCGACGACGCATCGGTGGCGGAACGGGCGGGATACAAAATAACACTCTGCGAAGGCGAAAGGTCGAACATAAAGATAACCACACGGGAGGATATGATTTATGCCGAGGCAATCGCCGAATCGCTCCACAACGACGAGAACCGATGACGAAAGAGTACAGATACAGACCCGACAAACGCACATGGCAGGTAACGGCGACATACATCGCCGTCTTCGTCGCACTGGCGGTAGCACTGCCCTACATTTACGACGGCGGTTACATACTCGCATGGTTCATCTCGATAATCGTTGCGGTGATAGGTTTGATGATACTTTCTATTCCGCGCCGAATCGTGCTGACGGACGATGGATTGGAGATAGTCTGCATATCGGATTTCACCGAAATTCCCTACCGCGACATCGTTTCGGTCCGAACGGTAACCGACATGGAGATGCGTTTTTTCGCGCCGCTGTTCGCCTCGGCTGGATTTTTCGGATATTACGGCTATTTCCTAAATCTGCGCAAAATGGATCCGGTGAAGATATACGCCTCGTCGTGGAATAATTTCGTCGAGATAACCGACATATACGAAGACAAATATTATGTATCGTGCGAACGCAGCGACGAAATGGTCGCCATAATCGCGGAACGCACGGCAACGATGCAAAAAGATGTTCAGTAACAATACGCTTTCACGAAAAATTCCGAGCGTCGTATTCCGCCGTTCGAATCAGACCGCAATGCTGCTGTCCACCGCACTGTTCGCGTTTCTGTTCATGGTCGTATTCCGTCCGTTCGGCATAAACCGGCTGCTCGAATTCGACGAAATGAAGTTTCTGTCGGCATCGACACTGACGGAGGACGAGGCATTCTACGTCATGGCGGCAGTCGTGACTCTCGCGGCACTGCTGCTCGGCGGAATATCGCGATTCATGATGATACGGCACAACCGCGACCGCGAGATAACCTACCGAGGCTATCTGATATGGAATCTGTGGGAATTTCTGACGCTCGCCGTCGCGCTTACCGGCTTCTCGTCGGTGATGTTCCACAGCGAAAGCGTTCTGCACATATTCCTGAACGTATTCGGGCGGACGTTCTGCATACTCCTGCTGCCATACGGTTACAGTTTTCTCTGCATAGTTCTGATGGACAGGATGCAGGCCCTGAAAAACCTGCGCGAGAGCATCCGGCAGGACGAGGAGGCGCAGAAAAAGGCGAACGTGCTGTTCCATGACGACAAGGGGCTGCGGCTCTCGGTCAAGCGCGACAATCTGCTGCTTATCGAATCCGCCGACAACTACGTCTGCGTCTGGTATCTGAACAACGACACGGTGAAAAAAGCGATGGTGCGCAACACGATGAAGCGCGTAGCCGAACAATTGGGCGACGGCAACATCCGCCGCTGCCACCGTTCGTACATGGTCAATCTCGACCGCGTCAAGGTATTGAGGCGCGAGAAGGAGGGAATATTCATAGAAATCGGACATGACGGCGTACCCGACATTCCGATTTCGAAAACATACGCCGAGAGCATCACCTCGTGGCTGATGAAATAGCGGCCTGCACGTACTGCTGACAATGCAAAACAGTTTCCTAAAACTATGATACACTTCATTTCGAGATTCGTCGAGACGGCGCAGAACAACTGGGACACTCCCGCCCTGTGCGATTACAGAGGAGAGAAATTCACTTATGCGGACATCGCAATGCAGATTGCCAAACTGCATCTGATATTCGAGAAATCGGGCATCGAAGCGGGCGACAAAATCGCGCTTTGCGCCAAGAACACCGCGCACTGGGCGATGGCATATCTCGCCGTAACGTCGTATCGGGCGGTTGCCGTACCGATACTCAACGGATTCACACCCGACAATCTCGAAAAGCTCGTCGAGCATTCCGACAGCAAAATATTGTTCACCGACAGGGAGTTATGGAACGACATGGACGGCAGGAACATGCCGCACGCCATCGGAGCGATGAACATGGAGGATTACTCCGTACTATATTCGTGCGACGGACGGCTCGAAGCGGCGGCCGACGATGCAGAAAGGCTGTTTACCGAGAAGTATCCCGACGGCATGAAGCCCGAACTGATGAACTACGAAGTCGGCGAACCCGACGATTTGATTACAATCAGTTACACATCGGGCACCACGTCGTCGCCGAAAGGCATCATGCTGTCGGTGCGCAACCTTTCGTCCAACATCTCGTTCGGCGTCAAGCGCATCCAGTTTCCGAAGGGCGGCAATATAGTTTCGATGCTGCCGCTGGCACATCTCTACGGACTGGCATTCGAATTCGTATATCCGGTAGCGAGCGGCGGCTGCGTCTATTTCCTCGGCAAAACGCCTACGCCGACCGTTCTGTTGCAGGCATTCGCAGACGTCAAGCCGTATCTTTTAATCACCGTGCCGCTTGTTATCGAGAAGATATTCCGCAACAAGGTGATGCCGACGCTCGAACGTCCGGCTATGCGTATCGCGACCTCGATTCCGATAGTTAAAGGCCTGATATACGGAGTCGTTCGCCGCAAGGTAATGGCGGCATTCGGCGGCAACATGCAGCATATCGTCATCGGCGGAGCAGCCATAAGCGCACCGATAGAGGCAGTTATGAAGAAGGTCGGAATTCCGTACACCGTCGGATACGGAATGACGGAGTGCGGACCGCTGATTGGTTACGAGGACTGGCATGAGTTCGCAATGCGTTCGTGCGGAAAACCGGTAGACGGAATGGAGGTGCGCATAGACTCGGGCAATCCGCTGACAGAGGTCGGTGAAATCCAGGTTCGAGGCGAAAACGTCATGGCGGGTTACTACAAGAACGAGGAGGCTACGAAAGCCGCATTCACGGCCGACGGATGGATGCGCACGGGCGACCTCGGACTGCTCGACAGGCATAACAACATCTACATAAAGGGACGCTCGAAGAATATGATTCTGACGGCGAACGGTCAGAATATCTATCCGGAGGAGGTCGAGGAGCTACTGAATGCCATGCCGCACGTCAAGGATTCGATTATCGTCGAGCGCGAGAAACGCATAGTGGCGATAGTAGCGGCAGAGGTCGATACTGCGAATCCGTTGAGCATAGAGCAGCTGGGCGCGATTATGAAATCGAATCTCGCCGCACTCAACGGCAAACTGCCGTCGTATTGCCGAATCGCCGACATAGAAATCATCGACGGCGATTTCGAACGAACGCCGAAGAACAGCATCAAACGGTTTCTTTACAAATAAGGTGTTAAGGTCAGCGGCAGGCATAAGCCTGCCGCTATAAGGTGTATAAGGTGATTAATGATTCCCGCCATTCGGCGACATTAAACACCTTAAACACTCTATCTGCCTTAATCACCTTATATCTCTCGCCGCCAGAATCCCGACTATCTCCCGCTGCGGGAAATCATTTCGGAGAGCAGGCGGTTGAAATCGTCGGCGGCGAGCAGGCATTCGAGCGAAAGGTGCATGCGGTAACGCCAATAGTGACGCGGATTCGCCGGAATATTTATACGCTCCGATTCTGGGTCGGCACAGCGCAGCGTACCGTCCGTTGCGAGCCAGTCCTGCAAAGGCAGAACGGCAAGCATCGACGGCGACTGCAAGTGCCGTTCGACGATGTCGCGGCAAATCTCCGGTGTGGCATCGTAAGGAGCCTCGCCCCACCAGTTCATCACCGAGCGATAGTAACGCTGCGTCTTCCCGCGGTTCTCGCGCCACCAGGCACGAATAGGATTCATGTCGTGTGTCGAGGTCGTACAAACCGACAGATAAGGATATTGCGACAGTACGGCGAACTCCGTATCGACCGATTTCGGCATACGTTCGATTTCGAGCGACAGAATCTGCAGACGGTTCATCACGTCGGGAACGCAGTGCGGAATCATGCCCAAATCCTCGCCGCAGGTGAGCATCGGAGTGGATTCGACGAGCATAGACAGGCGGCGTTCGGCCACATCACGCCAGAAATCGTTATGCCGATAGTAGTAGAAATCGTTGTGCAGACGCTCGAAAGCGCGTTTCTGCGAATCGGGCAATTCGGCGAACCGCTGCGTCGAGAACGGAGATATGCGCGGATAGAAGCAGCCGCGTTTGTGGCGGTATTCGAGCCACAGCACATCGTCGGACGCATAGTCGCGGGCGACATCGCGGCGGCTGTCGAAATCAATTCCGCACGAACGGATTTCCTCCCCGGTATAGGGCATCGACGGATTGAATTCGCCGAGTAGAGCATTGACGGCATCGAGCGGAATCTCCCAGATGCGGAAGAATCCGAGAATATGGTCGATACGGTAGGCATCGAAATACTCCGCCATCTTCGTAAAGCGGGCGCGCCACCATGCGTAGTCGTCCTTCGCCATCTCCTCCCAGTCGTATATCGGGAAGCCCCAGTTCTGTCCCGTCGCCGAGAAATCATCGGGCGGAGCGCCTGCCGAAGAGTTCATTATAAACAGATTTGGCGACACCCACGCATCGACGCTCGTGCGGCTTATGCCGATAGGAATATCGCCTTTCAGCACAACGCCTTTCGAATGCGCATAGTCGCGCACCGAACGCAACTGGCGGTCGAGGTGGAACTGTACGAAACAGTAGAATCCGACGTCCTCGGCGTTCTCCTCGGCAAACCGTACGCACACGTCGGCATCGAACGTAGCATATTCGTTCCATGTCGAGAAATCCGCCGTGCCGAACCGGTCGCGAAGCACCGAGAAAACGGCATACGAAACCAGCCATGAGCGGTTTCGCTCGATGAACGCCTTATATTCGCGGCTGGCGAAACACTCCTCGGCGCAATCCTTGTAAAGCAGTCGCAGATACTCGGTTTTGGCAGCGGTTACACGCTCGTAATCGACCTGCGGCAGTCCGTTCAGTTCGCGACCAAGCCGTTCCAGTTCCGCCTGACGCTTTTCGTCGCGCAGTCTGCCGACATCGGACGGACGGATATAGAGCGGATGCAGGGCGAACGTTGAGTTGACATTGTAAGGATATGAGTCTTGCCACGTTCCCGTCATCGTGGTATCGTTAATCGGCAGAATCTGTATTACGTTTTGGCCGCACCGTTCGCACCAGTCGGCGAGAAGTCGCAAATCGGCGAATTCGCCGACGCCGAAACTCTGTTCCGAACGAAGCGAGAAGACCGGAACGGTGACACCCGCACCACGCCACACTGCATCGTCACGCAATCGCGCACCCGTTACGATACACACCGAATCGGCGGAGGCATCGGCAGCGGGCAGCCGGCGGTTATCGCCCGACTCCCAGCGGCGGACATTGCCGTCGGCATCGAGAACGACGAACTTGTACTCCGTCATTCCCTCCATATTTCCACCGTCGAGAACGACACCCCAGCGGACACCCCCGATATGCGTCATTCGGCGGGCAAGTGCTGGATTCCACGCACCTAACAGAGTGGCGCTGCCCGAGATACCGAGTATTTCGTCGCTGCGCAGAGTCGGAGCCTCGACCTCGACATACATTTCGCCGGGCCGCAATCGCGGAACGGCAGAGTCGGCATGGGCGAACACCACATCGGTGAACAAAGAGGAATAGAACGCCCTATTGTCGGGCATATCGCGCCATGCATCGAAAATCACTGCGGATTTAGCGTCGGTATCTATTGCGATATGTCGTCCGCCACCCCACTCGCTGCGCATAACCGAATCGCCGGCGAGCAGTTCCAGCCGGTAATCGAGAACCTTCGTGCCCGATGGAATCTCGAACATCGCCATCCAAACGCCATCGGACGTGCAGTTCATATCGACGGTTTCGCCGTCGGCAAGGCACAGGCAAAGACGCTCTCCCCACACCGTGCGGTAATGTATGCTGACTGTAATTTTCATATATACAAATATACGAAAAAAGCGGAGATGACGAACATCCCCGCTTTACAAACCGGACGGACACCGCGTTTTTTAACGACGAACGGCGGAATCCGGCATACGAATTATCCGAGTATCGACAACAAGATACCTGCCGCGACAGCCGAGCCGACAACGCCTGCGACATTAGGGCCCATTGCATGCATAAGCAGGAAGTTCGACGGATTGTCCTTCTGACCGACGGTCTGCGAAACACGCGCAGCCATAGGCACAGCCGAAACACCGGCGGAACCGATAAGCGGATTGATTTTCTTACCCTCTTTGAGGAACAGGTTCATGAACTTGGCGAGCAGTACGCCGCTGCCGGTACCGAAGCAGAATGCGATGACACCGAGAGCGAGGATACCGATAGTGCTCAAATTGAGGAACGACTCCGCAGTGGCCGTAGCACCTACCGAGATACCGAGGAAGATTACCACGATATTCATCAGTTCGTTCTGCACGGTCTTGCTCAGGCGGTCCACAACGCCGCACTCCTTCATCAGGTTACCGAGCATCAGGCAGCCGATAAGCGGAGCAGCGTCCGGCAGAAGCAGCGATATGATAACGGTAATCACGATAGGGAAGATAATCTTCTCCACCTTGGAAACCTGACGCAACTGCGACATCTTTATCATACGCTCCTTCTTGGTTGTCAGCAGACGCATGATAGGCGGCTGGATAACCGGAACGAGAGCCATGTACGAATATGCGGCAATCGCGATAGGGCCGAGGAGATTCGGCGCGAGCTTCGAGGTGAGGAAGATCGACGTAGGACCGTCGGCACCGCCGATGATACCGATACTGCCGGCTTCGGCAGGAGTGAATCCCAATGCGATGGCACCGATGAAAGTCAGGAAGATACCCAACTGTGCGGCAGCACCGAGAAGGAAGCTCTTAGGGTTGGCGATAAGCGGTCCGAAATCGGTCATAGCACCCACACCTATAAATATAAGGCACGGATAGATGCCGAGTTTTACGCCCAGATAGAGATAGTCGATAAGTCCGGCTTCGGCTACGAATATATCCCAGTGCACATGTCCGCCCTCGAACAGAGCCGAGTGGAACATCTCGGCACCCGGAATGTTCGTCAGGAGTATACCGAATGCGATAGGGAACAGCAGCAGCGGTTCGAACTTATGCTTGATGGCGAGGTAGAGCAGGAACATCGCGAGCGCGAGCATCACGACATACTTGTAGCCGCCTTCGGCGAAGAATGCCATGAAACCCGACGTCTCGATGAACTTTTGGAGGCTCTCACCAAAAAAGTTTGCAGTCAGTAAAGTACCCATAATGCGCCTACTCTATGACAATTAACACATCGCCTTCCATAACGGTGGCTCCGGCCTGTACCATAATGGACTTGACCTTGCCGCCGCGTTCTGCGTCGATATTGTTCTCCATCTTCATGGCTTCGAGCACGACGAGAGTCTGGCCTGCCGAAACGGTGTCGCCCTCCTTGACGTTGATGGCGGTTACCGTACCCGGAAGCGGACAAACGAGTTTGTATGCCGAAGAAGATGCGGCAGGAGCAGCTACCGGCTTGGATGCCGCTGCGGTGGTCGGAGTAACCGACAGGCCCGTTGCCTTAGGAGCAGGGATTACATGCGGCTTGCTGACGGTGCGGGCTTTGCCGCCGACAATCTCTACCTTGTACTGTGTGCCGTTTACGACGACATTGGCTTCGGTCGAAGCATCGTTAATCTCGTCGATGGCAACATCGTACTGGTTGCCGTTTATTTTCAGTGAATAGTTTTTCATTGTTGATAAATTTCCTTTATTTTTTACGTTCCGGACACGGCGTAAGACCGTGAATCTTGGAATTCCATGGCGAATACATTCGGGTGATGCGGTTGATTGTCAGCATCTCCGACTCGCGGTCGTGCACCGCACTCTTGTAGAGTTTGAGAGCCGTAATAATCGCTACGACCTCCTCCTCGCTGATAGCGACAGGCGCTTTGGTGTTGTTCACCTTGTGCTCGCGAGTGAAGACGTAACCGAAAAGACGCATGATGAACACCATCAGCAGCAGAACCGTGAATACGAGTCCTATGCCGAGAAGTGCTATCAACAGAATATCCGACCAAGGCAACGAGTAATCTATTACGAATAGTTTCATGATGCTTTGGGATTATAATGGAATGTTCGAATGTTTCTTGGCCGGGTTCTGCAAACGCTTGGTCGAGAGCGACTGCAAAGCACGGATAATGCGGAAACGGGTATTGCGAGGCTCGATAACGTCGTCGATATAACCGTAACGCGCAGCATTGTACGGGTTCGAGAACAAA
>CAZESW010000033.1:8503-9911 GCA_964514795.1 uncultured Alistipes sp. | reverse complement strand
GTGTCGGCCCGACCGAAGGTCTTGTAACGGCAATCATCGCCGGTCTGATTATCTCGGTGTTCGGCGGTTCGAAGGTTCAGATTGGCGGACCTACGGGCGCATTCATCGTCATCATCTACGGAATCATCCAGCAGTACGGCGTCGGCGGTCTTGCCATAGCTACCGTTATGGCGGGTATAATGCTGGTGCTTATGGGCGTGTTGCGTTTGGGCAGCGTTATTAAGTTCATGCCTTATCCTATCATCGTCGGTTTCACGGGGGGTATCGCCATCACGATATTCTCGTCACAGATGAACGACTTGTTCGGTCTCGGCATCGAGAAGGTGCCGGCGAATTTCATCGAGAAGTGGATTTGCTACTTTAATAATATAGGCAACATCAACTGGTGGGCATTCGGCATCGGTATCGTGAGCATCCTTATCATCGTGCTCACTCCGCGCGTGTCGAAGAAGATTCCGGGTTCGCTCCTCGCCATCGTCATCATGACGCTCGTATGCTGGCTGCTCAAAACCTATGCCGGTGTCGATTCCGTCAAGACTATCGGCGACCTCTACGAACTGCCTTCGGGCCTGCCGTCGCTGCGTGCGCCGCATATCGAGGACGGAACGTTCTTCTCGACCGTGCAGTCGCTGCTTCCGGTGGCGTTTACAATCGCGATGCTCGGTGCTATCGAGTCGCTGCTGTCGGCTATGGTTGCCGACGGTGTAATCGGCGACCGTCACAACTCCAACACCGAACTTATCGGACAAGGTATCGCCAATATCGTCGTGCCGTTCTTCGGCGGTATTCCGGCTACGGGTGCCATTGCGCGAACGATGGCGAATATCAACAACGGCGGCCGTACTCCGGTTGCGGGCATCGTGCATACGGCCGTTCTCCTGCTCGTGCTGCTGCTGCTCGGCGGTCTTGTGGGTGCTATCCCGATGCCGTGTCTTGCGGGCGTGCTTATCATGGTGTCGTATAACATGAGCGGCTGGCGCACCATCCGTTCGATATGCCGGTTCTCGAAGCCGAGTACGATTATCATCTTCACCACGCTGCTGCTGACCGTCATTTTCGACCTGACGATAGCGATAGAGGTGGGACTGGTGATTGCGATAGTAAGCTTTATGCGCCGCATTATGGAGAATACCAACATCTCCGTTATCCGCGACGAAATGGAGGTGCACCACGACGGTGAGGCTGCGGACGAGCGCCTGACGATTCCTGCCGGAGTGGAGGTTTACGAAATCGACGGCCCGTTCTTCTTCGGTATCGCCAACAAATTCGACGAACTCACGCGCGACCATGTGCAGATGCCTATCCGTATCGTGCGCATGCGCAAGGTTTCGTTCATCGACACTACGGGATTGCACAACCTCGAAATTTTCATCCGTTCTTCGCTCGACGAGAACCGCACCATCATTCT
>CAZESW010000033.1:0-8403 GCA_964514795.1 uncultured Alistipes sp. | reverse complement strand
ACAACCTCGAAATTTTCATCCGTTCTTCGCTCGACGAGAACCGCACCATCATTCTCTCGGGCGTCGGTACACGTGTATACACTTCGCTGAAACGTGCCGGTCTGGTCGATTTGGTCGGCGAGGAGAACGTTCTCGACCATATCCACAAGGCCCTGCGCCGTGCCGACGAGGTTTCGCGCTCACTGGGATTGCAGGAGAAGAAATAAGGTTGTTAAGGTCATCAAAAAGGCAGGAGCATAAAACTCCTGCCTTTTCGATTTAAGGACTTTAAAGACCTTAAAGACTTTAAGGTAAAACCGTTATTCTCTCTGGCCGCTTCATCTCCTCTGTCCGGTATATCATCGCCAGGTCCTTCGCCTTGTCGCCCGTGCCGAAGTCGAAATCGCCGCCGAAGGTTATCGGAACGGCTGTATCCTCGAATCCGAATGCGGCATAGAGCCTTTCCGACTCCCCGCTGCTCGGAATAAGCGCCGCGAAATCATACTCTCCTGACGCGTCGATTTTCGACAACGCCTCGTCGAGCAATGACGAGGCATAACCGCGCCGTCTGTATCCGGCATCCGTCGCTACGGCATAGATGTATGCCATGCGTCCGCAGTCGGTGTTCATCGGAACGATATGCAGCATCGCGACGATTCGTCCTCCGTCGCTGCGGGTCAGACAGAGTGCGGGATTGTAATGCTGTATCAGAAAATCGTCCGCGAACTCCCTCCCGTCGCCGAAGACCTCCTGCCACAGCGTCCGTATATGCCGTTCGCGCGGGGTAAGCATACGGGCGGAAATCTTTTCGAGCAGAATCGCCGGGTGATAGGAGAGTTTCGAGAACCGCAGCCCCTCCAATCCCAAATCCTCCTCGCGGTTGATGTAGCGGTATTCGTCGGCGAGCGACTGCGCGAAAAGCTGGTTTATCATCGCTCCCGCACCCTCGATTTCGGTATCGACCTTCTCGACGTGGGTGCAGAACGTTTCGCCGTCTATCGCCGAGCCGTAGGTGAATGCGGCGATTCGTCCGTCGGCATAGAGCACTCCGCCGCGCAGTCCGAGTTCGTCGAAGCGGGCGAATGCACGGCGCATTGCTGCCTGCTCCGCCTGTTCGCTCGGAGAGTCGGGATGTGCGGCCGTCCATTTGCGGTTCAGTTCGATGCAGTCTGACATGTTGGCTGCCGACAAAGGCTCGTATCGGAATGTGTATTGCGCCTTGAACCTGTTTATGTGGTTTCGCTTGGACTGGTAACGTCTGCCAGGAAGCGTCGCGAGGTCGGACGCAAGGTAGATGTAGTCGCGCGTCGAACGGGGCGAGGAGAATGCGAACATAGCGGGAAACTCCCTCTCGATTGCGTCGCGCCATTCGGGAGTAAGACCGACTATGCGCAACGGCGAACCGTGTGCCGCCGCATCGTCGATGAGCACCTGCATGACGTTGCGGACATTGCCGCAGCCGACGGGCTGCATGTAGCAAGTCTCGCCGTCGCCGTACTCGAAGCGCACGAGCAGAAAGCCGTCGCACTCGGCGATTTCGCTGCGATAGGTGTCCTGCCAGCAGTAGATGTTGGCGAATGCCGTGTCGCAGTTGAGGATATGTCGTCCGTTGAGATATTTTTCGAAAAGGGGTCTACTCGCAACCGTTATCGGGGCGAACCCTGTTGTCGTTGTCGTCGATAATGTATGTCTTCCGTTTTGCATGGTCGTAATACTGTTGTATCATCGCCTTTATCCGGCGCTCGATGTCGTCGGACGGAATTTTGCCGTAGAAATTATCGTGCCGTTCGGTATCTTCGACCGCATATATCGACTTTATTCCGCTGCCGTCGAACGAATATATGTAGCGGTCGGTTATCGCCTTGTATTCGCCGCCGTCGAAAACCATCGCTGCGGGCGTGTCGCACGGCTCGTTCAGCACGTCGCGGCCGAATGCGAAATATGGTTCGTCGTAACCAGTTATGCCGAGCAGCGTAGGCATGATGTCGATTTGGCTCGCCGGCTGTTCGTATCTGCCGCGCAGCGAACCGTCGGGCTTATGGATGAAACCGATGATGTGGAGGTCGTGCGGCGAGGTGCGGGTTCTCGGCGCGAATTTCTCGCTCGACACGTGGTCGGCGACGAAAACGAATATCGTGCGGTCGAACCACTCCTTGCCGCGGTTCTCCTCGAAGAAGCGGCGGAACGCTCCGTCGGTATATGCCACGCAGCGGTGAATCCTGGTGTGCCCTTCGGGCAGGTCGTCGCGCCGGTCGTCGGGAACGACGAACGGATGGTGGGAGCTGATGGTGAACATCGATGCGAAGAACGGTTCGGACAGCGAGTCGAGTTCCTCGCCCATGTAACGCATGAACGGTTCGTCCCATATTCCCCAGTAGCCGTCGAAATCCTTGCTGCCATGCCGTTTTTCGTAATCTTCGAGGCTGAACTGCCGTTCGATTCCCGCGGCATTGGCGTATGCGCCGAAACCCATGGAGCCGCGTTCCGAACCGCAGAAAAATGCGGTCGAATATCCGCGGTCGCGGAGTATGCGTGGCAGCGGACGGCTTTTACCGAGCGATTCGGGCATAAGCATAAACGGTTTGCGCAGTGACGGAATGGAACTCCAAACCGACGGCAGAGCCTGAATCGACCGTTTGCCGTTGGCGTACATTCGGGTGAAGACGAAACTTTCGTTCATCAGCGAATCGAGGAACGGAGTGTAGCCTTTGACCTCCTCGTCGGCGTAGATGTCGCCGCAAAGGAAAGCCGAATGCTCCGCAGACATGCTTTCCATTACGAATATTACGATATTGAGGTCGGAAAATTCCCCCCCCCTTGGCGGGAAGTGATACGGCGTGTATATCTCGGCGACCTCTTCGGCGGTGAAAAATTCGGTGCGTCCGTTGCCGCCGCCCGACCCTGCGGTGCGGAGTATGCAGAACGGATTGCTCAACACGATGTTGGCTTTCGTCCAGTCGTCGGCGTACTGCATGGCGTTCGGAATCGCTATCGGTCGCGTCATGCGGCTGAATCCGCCGCGTATTCCGCCTATGCAGAGCACGGCTGTCGCGAACAGAACGGCGGTATCGACGGCGTAGTAGACCCTGCGGTTTTCGATATGAACGATTTTGGCGTTGCGACGGTAACCGACTGCCAGAATCGCAATCAGAATCGCTCCCGCCACGACGAGATACCAGTTTTCGGCGGCGAATTTCAGAACGAGCGACGCCGAGTTGGAGTTGTCGGCGAAGAATATCTCCTCGGCGGTGAACCGTTTCTGCGTGTAGCGGAAGTAGACCGCGTCGCCGAGATTGACGGCGACCACTGCCAGAGAGTTTACGGCGACGTAATACCAGTACAGTATTTCGCGATACCATCTCCGTTCGCGCAGACGCAGCGGCAGCAGCGACAATAAAATCCATATCCCGTCGGCATAGATTATCGACGCAGTGTCGAATTGCAGTCCGCCGAGGAACAGGTCCGCTATCTCGCCCGCTGCGATGTCGAACGATTCGAGGTTGTATACGACGAATATCGCCCGGCACAGCATCGCTACGATATACAGCAGGACAACTCGCCAAAGGGTGAGTGCCGTATATGTCCCGAAAAATTTCATCGGATTACTTGCATGCCTTCAACGACATGTCGAGCGACTTTATCTGGTGTGTAAGTGCGCCTACCGAGATGAAATCGACTCCCGTCTGTGCATAGTCTCGCAGAGTGTCGAGCGTGATTCCGCCGCTCGATTCGGTCTCGCAGCGTCCGGCGACCTTCTCGACTGCGAGACGGGTCATTTCGGGCGTGAAGTTGTCGAACATGATGCGGTCGGCACCTCCTGCGGCGAATACCTCGTCGATGTCCTCCAATGTGCGCACCTCGCACTCGATAGGAATGTTCTTGCCCTTGGCTTTCAGATACGCTTTCGCTCCCTCGACAGCCTTGCGGACACCTCCGGCGAAGTCGATATGGTTGTCTTTGAGCAGAATCATGTCGAAGAGTCCGATGCGGTGGTTCTCGCCTCCGCCAATCTTGACAGCCATCTTGTCGAGCACGCGCATTCCCGGAGTGGTCTTGCGGGTATCGAGAACCTTGGTGTGGAGGTCGGCGATGCGGTCGGCATAGACCGCCGTCTGCGTAGCGACGCCGCTCATGCGCTGCATCACGTTGAGGAGAATGCGTTCGGCCTGCAACAGCGATTGCAGACGTCCTGTAACGTAGAACGCAACGTCGCCGACTTTGACACGCGCGCCGTCGTCGAGAATCTTCTCGAATTCGATGGTCGGGTCGAGGCGCTGCAATATCAGCTGTGCGACCTCGATTCCGGCGATGATGCCCTCCTGCTTGCAGAGCAGGCGCATCCGGCCGCGTTCCTGCGGCGGTATGCAGCACAGCGAAGTGTGGTCGCCGTCGCCCAAATCCTCTTTTATCGCGAGTTCTATCAACTCGTCTACGTATGGTCTGTATTCCGCTTTCATGTTGAATCGTGTTTTTATTGCGCAAAATTACGAAAATTTCGTGAAATGCGATTAAAGTCCTTAAAGTCGTTCAGGTCTTTAAAGAATAATGCTCTGCGACGGAATTCGCAGAGCATTATGGTAGAATAATTTTCCGCGGTTACTCCTCGGGCAGTTCGACAGGAGTGTCCTTGACGAACGTTACGTGGTATGGAGTATTGCCGAACGTGAGCCAGAAATCGAGCTTTACGGTGTAGTCGGTGATAACGCCTCTTACCACACTCATCTTGTAAGTCTCGTAAGGAACGTCGCCGACCGTCGGAATGACGTTGGCCTCGTCGATGACCCATGCGCCGATAGGGTACTCCTCCTTTTCGGTGTCGGAATATACCTTGAATTTGAGGTCGGGAATTACGATGCTTACCGCCGGCATCATTTCGACGAATTTCACGTTGTCGAGGTGGAAATTGATGGCGTTGTTGAAGCCGTCGGGCACCTCGATTACGGCCTGTGCCGTTTCGGTGGCGTAGACCTCCTGTCTGGTGTTTTCGTCTATGGTCGTCATCGTGCCGACGATGGTCTTCGACCAGCTGAATGCGTTCTTGCTCTCTTTCAGGCAGGATGTTGCGGCAACTACCGCAAGCATCATAATCAGTAATTTTTTCATTGCGTTCGCTATTGTTTGTTAAATTTTTATACTTGCCTTTATCCCGAAACTGCGCGGACGTCCCCGTTGCAGGAACCGGTTGCCCATCGACTCGAAATAGAATACGTCATATTTCGTGCCCGACACGTTCTTCATCCACAGTTCGACCGCCCATATCCTGCTTTCGAGCCGCACGGAGCAGTCGACAAGCGAATAGAACGGCTGCGAAACAGAGTTCTCCTCGTTCCAGTATATCCGTCCCGCACCCTTGTAACCCGCGCTGACCGCGACGCTCTCGGCCCATCGTGCGGGCAGCGGTATCGTGTAGGTCGCTCTCGCCGACAGCGTGTGCTCAGGCGAATAAGGTATGCGTTTTCCGCGGTAGTCGTCATTGCCGCTCACGAATTTCGTGAACCGCGCGTTCGTATATCCGTATGCAGCCGAGAGCGAAACGTTGCGGTGAGGGCGGTAGGTCATGGTCGTCTCCGCTCCGTAACTGCGCGTCCGTCCGGCATTGGTCATCATGCGCCCCGTGGTCTGCCCTTCGGGAAAGACCGTCAGCTGCTGGTCGAAACACAGAATGTAAAACAGCGCTGCATCGGCGACGAACCGTGCGTCGGCTGTGGCGAAATGCCCGCCCGCTTCGAAATTCCAGCTCTTCTCGGGCTTGTAGGCGACGGTATTACGTATGTCGCTCATATCGACGCCGAGTCCCATCCGGCTTTTGAGCAGCTGCTGCAATATTTCGGAGAACATCTGCGTGTTGAAACCTCCGGCCTTGTAGCCTTTCGCTGCCGAAAGATACAACATATTTCGTTTGCTACGACCCAAATCGACCGAAATCGCGAGTTTCGGCAGAAATTCGAAGTAACTCTGCGACAATACGCCGTTCGGATTGATTTTGAATGGAACCTCCGTAGGATTTTTGGCAGCATCGGTCGGGAATGCCGAATAGAAGCCCTCGGCATCATTGCCGTACAGCATCTGCGACGATTCGTAATCCATGCGGATGCCGAGTTTGAAGAGCCATCGTCCTGCCCGCAGCGACGATTCGTGATAGAGGGCCGCTCCGCCGGTGTGCGTCATGAAATCGCTGTCCAGTAGCAGTTCGTCGCCCTCCGTGCCGTCGAGCCGTCCCCAGCGGTATTCGCCGTCGTAGCCGCTGTATTTGTTGATGTTGTCGAGTATCAGCCGGTCGATGCCGTCCCGCTTGAACGTTACGGGCGCATGCATCCGCTGGCTTTTGTAGAAGCCGAACGCCCCGACCAGCCAGCCGTAGCGCGAATCGCCCTTCGAGCGCAGAACAATGTCTTCGGTGATGTCGTGCTGGCGTTTGGCCTGTGTCAGCGTGAAGTAGGAGAGCGGCAGGAAATCCTGGTCGAGCACCATCTCGTCGTCGAGATACTGATAGCTCGTGACGCTCGACAGAGACATGCGCGCCCAGTCGTATTTGACGCTCAACCCTTCGGTAGCACCAATGCGGCGGTACGACGATTCGTCGTTGTACTCTATGCGTCCGCTCTCCGCCGAGGCGTAAGGGTAGCCGCCCTGCCGCAAAACCGAGAATGCCGCCACGTTGTCGATGCTCAGCGCATTGCGCCGATACTGGAACTTTATGCGCATGTTACCCGTGTTCTCCTTGTCGCACAGCGAATTGTCGTAGAGATTGCGGAAATGGCCGTCCGTGTGCGAGAACTGTCCCGCGACTGAGAAACCGAGTCCGTCGCCGAACTTGTTGTATGCCGACGAGGATATGCGGTAGTGGTTGCGCGAACCGTATTCGGCATTGAACCTCACCCCCTGATAGGCGAGCGGCGAGGTGGTGTAGACGTTTATCACGCCGCACATGGTGTTGCGTCCGTAGAGCGTCGATTGCGGGCCGCGCAGAATCTCGATGCGCTCGATGTCCGACAGGTCGAGGTCGTACATGTTCTTGTCGGCAATGGGTACGTTGTCGATGTTCAGTCCGACAACCGGCTGTTCGATTCGTGTTCCGAGTCCGCGGACATATATCGACGATGTCATTCGCGAACCGTAGTCGGGGATGAAGAAATTGGGCGCGAGTGCCGTGGCGTCCTTTATCGCATCCACTCCGCCAAGACGTATCTCGCGGCCGTCGAGCACCGAAGCCGCGACGGCCTCCCGCCGAAGCGAAAGCCCCTGCTTTATCGCCGTTATCTGCACCTTGTCCACGGCGATGAGCGTGTCGGCTTCCTCACCTTTCGTCAGCGGTACGGAAGCGGCAGCCGTAGGTGCGCCGATGCCGGAGCAGAACGCGGCGGCAAACAGAACCGCAAGTATTTTCAACGGGTTGTAATTCACACTGCAAAGTAACGACATATCGGCTTAACGGGCAATCATCATTTATAATGATGCGCCGATGCCGTCAAATGCTCTCGATGTCGGCGATGCCGTGGGTTACGGCGTAGATTGTCAGTGCCGAGACCGAGCGGGTTCCGAGTTTCCCGGTGATGTTGCGGCGATGGGTGATTACGGTGTTTATGCTGATTTCGAGCGCGTCGGCTATCTCCTTGTTGAGCATTCCGCGCACGATAAGCCGCAGCACGTCGCATTCCCGCTGCGACAGCGGGGTGGAGTGTTCCGCCGCAGGAACGGCGTGAGGCGGCATATTGTGACCGCCGCGGTGCGCGCTCTGGTGCAGACGCAGAATGTCGCGGACGATGCTATCCTCGTCGCGCGAAACGTTGAGCGTGTGGATTGCGGCGGGCAGACGGTTCTGCTCGGACGAGACGAGAACGATTGTCTTGTGGCTGCGTTCGGCGAAAAAGCGGTTGTGCTCGGCGAAAATCTGCGACGAAACGAAGAAATGGAAGAACTCGCGGTCGTCGGGCAGTTCGCCGAGATTCCCGAATACGCACACCTCCGCCATGGGAATTATGCGTTCGAGAATTGTTTTCAGCCCGATGTTCATCAGTGCGTTGCCGTTCAGTATTGCGATTCTCGGTTTCATGATGGTGCGAAGATACGAAAAAGACGTTAAAGTCCCGACGGTCTTTAACGTCTTTTGTGAAATATATTCGCCGGAAGCCTATCTCTTCTTGCGTTCGGCTTTCGCATGGTCGCGCTCGTAGGCCATGTTGTCGGTCAGCATCTTCATTGCTCCGAGGTCGGTCTCCTGTTCGTCGATGTCGATTTCGAGAGTATAGGTTTCGTAGCCCTTCGCCTCGATGGTCAGATTGTACTCGCCGTAAGGGATAAGCATCGTGAATCCCTCCTCGCCGACAATACGCTGGAACTTGTTGCTCTTGTTGCCGACCTCATAGAGTGTTACGAGTGCGCCGATGACCGGTTTGTTGGTCTTCTTGGTTACGGGGAATCCCG
>CAZESW010000032.1:0-9955 GCA_964514795.1 uncultured Alistipes sp. | reverse complement strand
GTAATTTGTTCGTATCTTTGCCCCGAAAATGTTTTTATTATAACTAAACTTTATGCTTATGGTTAGGAAAATTGTACTATCGATTGCTACGGTTTTGCTGTTCGTCGGTTTCGCGGCGGCGCAGAACAAGCAGATTTCGGGTACTGTAACCGGCCCGGACGGAAGTCCGATAGCCGGTGCATCGGTCGCTGTGGATGGAACTCCACTCGGAACGACCACCGACATGCGCGGCGAGTTCACCCTTGCAGCTCCGGCAGACGGAACGCTGATATTTTCGTTTATCGGATACAAGGAAGAATTGGTCGCAATCAACGGAAAGACGACTTTCAATGTCGTAATGAAAGAGGAGACAACCGGTATAGACGACGTCATCGTCATTGCATTCGGTGAGGCGAAGCGTGAGGCCTTCACGGGTTCGGCTGCCGTAATCAAATCGGACGATATTACAAAGAGCCAGACGACCAACGCTGTCGATGCACTCAACGGTAAAGTTGCCGGTGTGCAGATTATAAATGCATCCGGTCAGCCGGGTTCTGCATCGCCAACGGTCTTGATTCGCGGTATCAGCTCTATCGAGGCAGGTAAGGAGCCTTTGATTATCGTCGACGGTATGTCGTTCGCAGGCTCCCTGAACGACATCAACCCGTCGGATATCGAGTCGATGTCGGTGTTGAAGGATGCTGCGGCAGCCGCTCTGTACGGTGCGCGCGGTGCCAACGGTGTCATCCTGATTAATACCAAGCGTGCCAAGTCGCGCGACGCTATCGTGAATGTCGATATTAAAGTCGGTGTCAACCAGCGTGCAAAGCAGGATTACGACTATATCACCAATCCGGGTCAGCACTATGAGGCTCACTATGCGATGTTGAAGAACTATTACAACAATACGGTGGGTCTGTCGAACTATGACGCTCATGTCGCTGCGAACCGTTTGCTCACCTCTTCCAATTCCGGAGGTCTGGCATACAACGTATTCTCTGTTCCGGACGGTCAGTCGCTCATCGGTCTTAACGGCAGACTGAATCCTAATGCAACTCTCGGCCGCAAGGTTATGTTCCAGGGCGAGGAGTATCTGCTTACGCCGGACAACTGGACCGACGAGATTTACGGCAACGGTGTCCGTCAGGAGTACAACGTCAACGTGGCGGCGTCGAACGACCGCTCGAACTTCTTCGGTTCGTTCGGTTATCTGAATAACGAAGGTATCGTCCAGAAGACGGGCTACGAGCGTTATACCGCCCGTTTGCGTGCGGACTATCAGGTGAAGAAATGGTTGAAGGTCGGCGGTAATGCTTCGTATGCGCACAGCTACTCGCAGATTGCGAGCGGCGAGGGTGACGAACTGTCGTCGGGTAACATCTTCTCGTTCGTTTCGCGAATCGCACCTATCTATCCGCTCTATACGCGCGACGCTGACGGCAATATCCGCCGCGACAGCTTCGGCAACATTATTTATGACTACGGTACTCAGACAGGTGCAGGTTCGAATGCCGGTTTGGAGCGTCCGTTCCAGCAGAATTCGAATGCTTACGGTCAGCATATGCTCGACAAGTACAACACGACGCAGAACATGGCTGCATTCAACGGCTTCACCGATGTTATACTTCCTGCCGGATTCAAGTTCACTTTCAACGGCGGTGTTTCGGTAAAGCAGTCCGATGCGCTCTCGACGAGCAACATGCTCTACGGTGCAAGCCGTACTACCGGCGGTAGCATCGCACGCAGCTCGGTTATAGGATTCGACTATACGTTGCAGGAGATGCTCACCTGGGCACGTTCGTTCGACAAGCACACCATCGACATCATGATCGGTCACGAGAACAACTACTCCATGAGCCGTTCGTTGTCGGGTAACAAGACTGGTCTTTATTCGCTGGAATCCACCGAGTTCTCGCAGGCTTTGAAGGTCGTTTCGACCAGTTCGGCGTTTGCCGATTATAACAACGAGGGTTACTTCCTCCGCGCTCAGTACGACTACGACAGCCGCATCTTCGTAAGCGGTTCGTTCCGTCGCGATGCATCGTCGCGTTTCCATCCGAATCACCGCTGGGGTAACTTCTGGTCGCTCTCCGCAGGTTGGTTGATTAACAAGGAGTCGTGGTTCAATGCTTCGTGGGTCGACGAACTCAAGGTTAAGGCTTCGTTCGGTTCGCAGGGTAACGACCAAATCGGCAGCTTCATGTATATGGACCGCTATACCATCAGCAACTCCGAGGACAAGTGGTCGGTACGTTTCAGTGCCAAGGGTACCGAGGATATCACCTGGGAGACCAACACCAACTTCAATGCAGGTGTCGAGTTCGGATTCTTCGGCAATCGCCTGTACGGTAGCGTAGAGTACTTCAACCGCAAGACTACCGACATGCTTTCGTGGTTCTCAGTTCCGTCGTCGATGGGTTACTCTGGTTACTACAAGAACGTCGGCGATATGGTGAACCAGGGTCTTGAGTTGAACCTGACGGGCGTTATCGTTAATCAGAAGAACGTTTCGTGGGATGTCAACCTCAACCTCGCTTACGTGAGAAACCGCATCGCAAAACTCGACTCCGAGACCAAGACCGAGAAGTACTATACGCTCGACGGCAAGGAGTATCACGGATACAAGGACGGTTCGAACTACTACGGTCAGGGTCTTCCGATTTATACCAAGCTCCTCCGTGCATACGCAGGTGTCGACAAGGAGACCGGTCTTCCGCTCTTCTATCACCGCGAGGATGACGGCACGCTGACTACGACGACCGATTACGCCAACGAGGCTACCTACTTCCTGTTCGACTCGGCACTGCCAGACGTAACCGGCGGTTTCGGAACTTCGCTCCGCTTCTACGGATTCGACCTCTCGGTTAATTTCGTATACCAGATTGGCGGAAAGGTTTACGACGGCGACTACGCTTCGTCGATGTCGAGCCCGGTCGGCAACAGCGGTATCGGCGATGCATTCCACAAGGATATTCTGAAATCGTGGTCTCCTGAGAACCCGAACAGCAATATTCCTCGTTTCCAGTGGAATACCCAGTATACCGGTTCGCAGAGCGACCGATTCCTCACCGATGCTTCGTATCTGAGCCTGCAGAATATCAACTTCGGTTACACTCTGCCAAGCAAATGTATGTCGAAAATCGGCGTATCGAAGCTCCGCATCTATCTCTCGTGCGAGAACGTTTGGTTGTGGTCGCAGCGTAAGGGTCTCGACCCTCGTCAGTCGTATACCGGTGCTGCCTCGAACCAGTACTATTCGCCAATCAGAGCTATCTCGGGTGGTGTAGGACTTACTTTCTAAACGACGGGTTACATTATATATAAATAACATAGATTATGAAAAATATATTTAAATATTCGTTGATACTCGGAGCAGCAGTATCGGTCGTTGCTACCGGATGTATCAAGGAGACTTTCCCTACCGGAAATTCTATCGGTAAGGAGCAGGCTTTGGCTTCGCCGGATGTGCTGGAATCGATGGTCTCGGGTATTCACAGTTATGCGGCTACCGCCAACTGGTCATCCAGTGAAATACATATGGTCTACGGTTATCCGTCGATGTGTATGATTCGCGAGGTGATGTGCAACGATATGCCGTGCGTGGATACGGGTCGAGACCACTATCAGAATTTCTCCCAGAACCAGTATATGAACGGTGTATATGCTCACATGCAGTTGATTTGGCTGGTATATACCAAAATCGTAGCGTTGTCCAACGACGTCATCCGTCTTGCCGGCGACCCTGAACTGCTTCGCGACGAGGCGAAACCTTATCTCGGTGCCGCACACGCATACCGTGCACTGGCATGGCTCGATATGGCCCGTATGTACGAGTACAAGGAGTGTGTCGGAACGGACAAACCGGAGCTCGTAGGCCTTACGATTCCGTATCTGCACGAGAACATGACCGAGGCTTTCGCCCGCAACAACCCGCGTCTTACCAAGGAGCAGATTATCGAATATATCAAGGAGTCGCTCGATATCGCTATCGAACTCCTCGACGGTTTCGAATCTCCGACCAAGACCGTTCCTACCAAGGCTGTCGCTTACGGTCTGCTCGCTCGTACCCTGATGTGGGAGGGCGACTATGAAAATGCGAAAATCGCTGCCCAGAATGCGTTGAGCTCCGGTTCGTACTCTCCGCTCACCAAAGAGCAGTGGACTAACACCTCGACCGGTTTCAACACCTTGCAGCCTTCGTGGATGCTCGCTATCCGACTGACGACCGAGGATTCCGTTGTCAAGACCGCTATCATCAACTGGACTTCGTGGATGTCGGCTGAAACTTCGTTCGGTTACAATGGCCCGGACGGCGGTGCGTTCCGTCTTGCGGATGCCCGCTTCTACAGCCAGATTCCGGATACCGACTGGCGTAAACTTTCGTGGAAGGCTCCTGCCGACTCGTCGCTCGACGTTCCGATGCTTCCTGCAAAGGGTTCTTATCCCGGCCCTTCGGCATTGCCTGAGCTTGCCGGTGTGAAATTCCGTCCGGGACAGGGCAACTCGAACGATTATCTGACCGGTGCGGCTGTCGATTTCCCGATGATGCGTATGGAGGAGATGAAATTCATCATCGCAGAGTGCGACGCTCGTAACGGTTCGAAGGATGCTCTCCTCGACATCGTGAGAACGCGTAACCCGCAATACGATACGACGCTGACCGGAAACGGTCTCGTAGGCGAAGTACTCTTCCAGAAGCGTATCGAGTTCTGGGGCGAGGGTATCATGTTCTTCGATTACAAGCGTTGTCCGGACCTGCTGAAAATCAACCGCGGATATACGGGCACGAACCATATCGAAACTGCACGATTCAACATCGACGGTCTTGCACCTTGGTTCAACGTATGTATCAACGAATATGAGGCTAACGAGAATAAGGCTTTGTCCACTACCAACAATCCTGACCCGTCGGGAACGGTAGATCAGTACCTTTGGAAATAGTCTTTGCGAGACGAGATAAAGTGGTAATAAAATAACAATATAATTTTATGAAAACATTGAAAAAATTGATGTGCGCGATATTGCTTCCGCTCAGTGCGCTGGCGGTTTCGTGTACGGACAGCGATACGTGGGAACCGGGTCCTCAGGAGATTGAGAACAACTATGACGTATATTTCCCGGACGGCCAGGAGAACACGGGAGATATGGAGGTCGACCCGACTGACGGCCTGACGTTTACCTATAAGGTTGCTCGTCGCAATGCGGACGGAAACGTAGTGGTTCCTGTCGAGATTAAGCAAAGCACCGAGGGCGCATTCGCTGTGTCGCCTATCGAATTTGCCGACGGAGATGACGAAACCACGTTTACGGTCGAGTTGTCCGGTGATTCGGAAATCGGCGTTAAGTATTCGTTGGAGGTTAATATCGTAGACCCTGCCTACTCTTTCCAGTATACGCCGGGCAATGCGTTGTCGCTGGCATTGAGCATTACCCGCGTGAAGTGGCTGAATGTGGGCTGGTGCGATTATACTGAGGATCTCCTGACTACATGGTGGGGCTTCAATTTCTCCGGCGAATATGCAGGTGTCACCCATCCGACTTACAAGGTTCAGGTTCAGGTTCGCGAGGACTCTGTCAATGATATAGACAAGTTCAATGCGGCTCTCGCCGGTACCGGTTCGGACGAGGATCTCGCCGGTACGTACCGCATGAAGAATGCTTATCAGGTTGGCCCGTGGGGTGATTACGACGACCCTTCGCTCGAAACCAACCCTGTGTATATCCTTATCTATGTTCCGGAGTACAACAAGGCTTATATTCCGCTTCAGGAGGTTGGCTTAACGATTAACGGCGGTATGGCGTCGATATATTCGGAAGCAGGTCTGTACATTGACAACGGTCGTGAGCCGTCCGAGGACGCTTACGGTATTATCCGCAACGGTAAACTGACGTTCGGTGTCGAGAAAATTCTTGGTTGCCCGGGCTCTACGTATGTAGGTACCAATACCTATTACGCCAATGGCGACGGTGCGTTCTGTCTGAACATCGCACCAGCGCTTAACCAGTACGAACTCGTAATGCCGGATCCGTACTATGGAACGGATGGCGATTTCTCTTTCGCTGATGTCAAGTTGCCTGCCGGAACGGCTTTCTATTCGGAGTCGCTGTATGCTGCATGGGAGCAGAATCTGCAGGTCGGAACTCCGACCGTCTCGACCGACGATGCCGACAAGCTGTTCGCGGAGACATACGGTAAACTGTACAGATTGCCTGACTGCTATGCATCTGGTTACGACATCTATTTCTGCGTCAATAAGTCCGGCAACATCGTAATCCCTTCGGAATTCGAGTCGCAGATGATCGGTATCAGACAGTTGGGTCAGGATTTGAGCATCGTTATCAATGCTACAAAATCTTCGTTCAACACGAATACCAACGAGGTTTCGCTTGCAGTGGAAATGGTAAGCTCCGACGGCGAACTGTCGTTCGGCAATTTCTCCGAGGTTCTGTCGGCGACTATACCTGATTTCGAGGTCGCTGCAAATCTCGACCTTGCAAAGGACTTCAACTATACGACCATGTTCAAAGATTCGTTCAAGTCCGGCATCGTAGGCGGTTCGTGGAAAGCGGAACTCCAGTCCGGACGTGCAACGGATGCGGCGAAGGGTGCGGCATTCGAGGCTGCTTACGGTAAGGCATACTGCCTGCCTAACCTCTATGTGCCTAACTACAACATCTATTTCTGCGGTAAGGAGGATGGTTCGGTTTCCGTTCCTGCTGACTATACGGTTCAGCCTACCGGTTTGGAGATGTTCGGTCATAAGATTTATGCAACTGTCGTTTCGGGTACGGTGAACGATTTCGGTGCTACGCTGAGAATCCAGTTCGCCGACGAGAATGGCGATCTGATTCTCGGAACATATAACGAAACCATCGTAACCTATACATGGGTAGAGGTTGCTACGGGTGTCTATGACACAGAGATATACGAAGCCCTTATCCCAGGCCGTGTCATGGAGCAGGCGGAAGGAACGGATTTGTATAGAATTAATGATTTCTTCGGAACCGACATGCATTTTGAGTTCACTTGGAACTCCACTACAAATAAGTGTCAGGTTAACGGTTTGATTGAAACCGGAATCGATGTAGGCGGAACGCCTTTGTATGTAATGGATGCTGCAGGTCTGTATAATGACTGGGGTGGAAATGATTATTCGTGGGAGCTCTTCGAGAAGAATAATATGCCTCAGCCTACGTATGATCCTAAAACCCTTACGTTCTCGTTCTATCTGTTCTATGGTGCTCCTTCGTTGAGCTTCGGAATGGGTCTCGGTTGGTCGAATGACAGATTCGTTCTCGATGCCGCTCCTGCAGTCGTTACTTGGGAGGATGTTGCAGTAGGTACGTTTACTCACACGGCTCCATTCTTCATCAAATCTGAATATCTTCCTTATTCGGAAACGGATCTGGTACTCCAGCGTTTCGGTACGACCAACAAGTACAAGATTGTTGATTTGGCAGAAGGTTCGATGGATATGGTATTTACCCATAATGCCGAAACAGGTGACATTAAGGTTGTTGAATCCTATACCGGCCTCGATTATAGGGAGGCTGACGGCTCTTTGACTCCTGTATATTGCGGAGATGTCTGGGCAGGATACTCAGCATGGATAAGTGCCGGCGTAGTAGATAGCTCCAGGCTTACTTCCGAGTCGGAGACGTACCAGAAATATCCTAACTCGTATGATGCAGCAACGAAGACCTATACGTTCTCGCTGATGTATTACGATCACTTCGGATATACATATACGGGTGACGATGAGGCATGGGCGCAGACATTCCAGATTACCGGTGATGCCCCTGCTGCTGCAACCGCATCGGTTAAGAGTGTTGCAACCAAGAAGGTTGTTGCAAATGTCAACGGTGCTCGCAAGCTGGGCAATGGTGTTGCGAAGGCCGGTGTCCGCAAGACACATGACAACAACCTGCGCAAGTTCTCGATGATTACCGAGAAACAGGTACTGCACCGCAAGTCTTCCGGCAAGGGTCTTGCAGGTGTGAACCCTACGAAACGCGACAAGCAGCGTCATATTACAGAGGCTGCGTTGTAATCGCGTAGCAGCAAGCTGTTTACTCGAAAAAGGGAAGTCGTCTTGTGGCGGCTTCTCTTTTCGGGTTTCGTATTGAGGGCAAATAGACGCTGAAATATTTTGCAAAACGGAGCAAAAGGCGTATCTTTACGACGGATGAACCGATATTTGAGTTATATTTTTATACATTGTTTTATGAGAAAGTATTTTGTATTGTTGGCGACCGTTCTGCTTGCGTCGTGCGTGCGCGATACGACGGAAGGACTTGTCGAGGTCGCAGGCGGTAACGAAGCGGTGACGACGAAACTCGTATTTACTTCGGAACATGCCGCGAAGGGCGAACTTCTCGTTTGTTTCGATGATGATGCGATTGCGCAGATTGAAACTGCCGTTTCGCGGTCGGAGAATACCCGTTCGGGCATTGTTAATTTCGATGCCGTACTCGAAAATGTGGGTGTCAAGTCGATGCAGCGTCTGTTCCCTGTTGATGTACGCAATGAGGAGCGTACTCGCGCGGCAGGTTTGCATCGCTGGTATATAGTGGAGTTCGAGGAGGAGACCGATCTCGATGCTGCGGCATTGGCTATGGCCGAGGTCGCCGAGGTTCAGAAGGTCGAATTCAACCAGAAATTGAAATCGCTCCACGAGGGCGAGTTCATTCCGCTGTCGGAAGATATGATTGAGGCTTCGTCGATGTCAACACGTGCGGTGACCTATCAGTTCAACGATCCACAGCTGCCGAAGCAGTGGCACTATATCAACATCGGCGACATGTCGGTGTTCTCGGGCGCAAAGGCCGGAGCCGACGTGAACTGCGATGAGGCTTGGAAGGTTTGTACCGGCGACCCGAGCATCATCGTCGCAATCGTAGACAACTGCGTGCAGTGGGATCACCCAGATTTGGCTGCAAACATGTGGGTCAATGAGCGCGAGAGCAAAGGTTCCGCAGGTGTCGATGACGATGACAACGGCTACAAGGACGATATCCACGGCTACAACTTTTACAGCAATACGGTTCTTACAATCAGTACATCCGGAACCGGCCCGCAGCACGGAACACACGTTGCGGGAACGGTTGCTGCCGTGAACAACAACGGTACGGGCGTATGCGGTATCGCCGGAGGTTCGGGCAAGAACGACGGTGTGAGACTGATGTCGTGCCAGACGTTCCACAACAGCACCGGCTCTACCGGCAGTGTGACGTCGCGTGCGATTAAGTATGCGGCCGACAACGGTGCGTCGATTATCCAGTGCAGCTACGGTTACGAAGCGGGTACTTACACATCGGATGCCAGGTATGCGAGCGAAATCAGTGTCGAGAAGCAGGCAATCGACTACTTCATCAACACGAAGAACAATGATGCGGTGGACGGCGGTCTGGTTATCTTCGCTGCGGGCAACGACAGCCGCGGAATGGCCGGTTATCCGGGCGCTTACCGCGACTATATCTCGGTTACGGCAATGTCGTGCGACTATACGCCTGCATACTACACCAACTACGGTCCAGGCTGCAACATCGCGGCTCCGGGCGGCGATTATTATCAGGCGGCGTTTGAATCAGGTGGCGAATCCTCGCAGATTCTCTCTACTGTTCTCAACGGCGGTTATGCCTTTGCACAAGGTACGTCGATGGCATGTCCTCACATGTCGGGCGTTGCGGCTCTCGGTCTTTCGTATGCCCACCAGCTTGGAAAGCATTTTACGCTCAACGAGTTCAAGGCGCTGCTGATGACGTCGGTGAACGAAATCGACCGTTATTGCGTCGGAACCAAAGATTATATAACGAGCAGCGGTATGAGAGCGACGCTCAATCTCGTGCCTTACAAGGGCAAGATGGGAACGGGATATATAGATGCCTACCAGGTGCTGATGAATATCGAGGGTACGCCGTGCGTTCCGGTAAGGGTCGGCACGAAGCAGGCTGTCGATATTACGAATATCGTCGG
>CAZESW010000031.1:0-10144 GCA_964514795.1 uncultured Alistipes sp. | reverse complement strand
CCAACTCGGAGTACGGTTCGCCGCTGGGTTCGGCTATCGGTATGTCGCCGCTGGAATCCATCTTCGCCGACGCCGAGACCGAAGAGTCCTACAAGACTCTCTATCCGGAGGGATACGCCCACATTATCCGCGACAAGAACGGACGTCCTTATACCGTTGTGGACGGTTCGGTCTACAACGAGCAGACCAACCCGCTGGCATCGCTCGAAATGCCGGGCACCAAATACGACACCGACAAGTTCGTTTCGAACTTCGCGGCTGAGTTGCAGATTTTCGACGGACTGAAATTCCGTTCGTCGGTGGGCCTCGACCTCGCATTCTGGGGCAACCACGGCTATTCGCAGCAGTACTTCCTTTCGTCGAAGAACTACGCTTACGACACCGTAACCGAGAGCGAAACCTACGACAAGGACGGCAACAAGACCGTAACGTCGAAGCCTACCTACGCCACTTCGGCTTGGCAGGAGATGAACCGTTCGCTGCTGTGGCAGGTCGAGAACGTCCTCTCTTACGAGAAGACCTTCGGCAAGCACTCCGTAACGGTGTTGCTCGGTCAGTCCGCCATTTCGTCGTCGTCCGCCAACGTGGGCGCATCGGCGAAGGGCCTGAAATTCCCTTACGACACCTGGAAGATTTCGGTGAACAACACGCTCGGTCTGCAGCAGGACGGCAACCGCAACGGTTGGGGCAGCTGGAACTCGATTCCGTACCGTCTGGCATCGTACTTCGGTCGTTTGTCGTACAACTTCGACGAGCGCTACATCTTCGAGGCAACGTTCCGCCGCGACGGTTCGAGCCGATTCGGCGACAACAACAAGTGGGGTACATTCCCTTCGTTCAGCCTCGGCTGGAACATCAAGAACGAGTCGTTCATGCGCAATGCCGACTGGCTCTCCACCCTCAAACTTCGCGGTTCGTGGGGTCTGAACGGTAACGACGCCATCGGCGATTTCCGTTATGCCGTTTACATGAACTCGGGCAACAACTACGTGCTCGGTTCGGGTGCCAACAACAGCGAGACCATCCAGACCGGTACGAAACCGTCGGGTCTTGCCAACCCTAACATCAAGTGGGAGGAGTCGCGCCAGATTAACATCGGTCTCGACTTCGGCGTACTGAACAACCGACTCACCTTCACCGCAGACTGGTACAACAAGAAGACCCGCGACATGCTCTTCGACATGCCTGTTCCGGGATATGCCGGCGACTCCGCTCCAATCGGCAACGTCTGCGATATGGTCAATAAGGGTATCGAGTTCGAAATCGGATGGCGCGACCGTGCTGGCGATTTCAACTACCACATATCCGCCAACGCAACCTACAACAAGAACATCCTTACCAATCTGGGTGACGACTCTGCCGCACTCTATGCTTCGAGCCACAAAATCGGCCAACTTTCGCGCGGTATCGTGGGTCTGCCGTTCCCTTACTTCTACGGCTACCTGACCGACGGCATTTTCCAGAATATGGACGAGGTGAACGCTCATGTGAACGAGAAGGGCGAGCTGTTGCAGCCTAACGCAGAACCGGGCGACGTAAGATTCGTCGATTGGGACCACAGCGGCGTAATCGACGACGACGACCGCACCATGATTGGCAAGGGTATGCCGGACTGGACGTTCGGTCTGAACTTCGGCTTCGAGTGGAAGGGTCTCGACTTCAATATCCTGTTCCAGGGTCAGGCAGGCTGCCAGGTGTTCAATGTAACACGTCGTACCGACCTCTACTACATCAACCTGCCGAAGACCATCCTCAACCGCTGGACGGGCGAAGGTTCGACCAACACCAACCCTCGCTTTACGTTCGATTCCGCCAACCAGAACTACCGCGTATCGGATTTGTGGCTGGAAGACGGTTCGTTCCTGCGTGCCCGCAACGTTCAGCTGGGCTACACTCTGCCGCAGCAGCTGACCAAGAGAGCCGGCATTTCGCGTCTGCGCGTATTCGTACAGGCGGAGAATCTCTTCACGCTTACCAAATATACGGGTTGCGACCCTGAGGTTACGGGCGGTAACTCCGGTTATGGTACGGAGGTCGGCGTAGACCGTGGCGTATATCCGCAGTCGCGTACATTCTCGGTCGGTGTTAACCTCACGTTCTAACCTTAAAATCGAAAATGACTATGAAAAACATACTTATAGCACTTTGCTCGGTGGCAGTCGTTCTGCTTACGTCGTGCGGCAAGGATTTCATCAGCGTAAAGCACAATTCGTCCGAACCGCTTGCCGAGTACTTCATCAACGAGGAGCGTATGTACCAGGGACTGATGGCCGCCTACGACCCGCTCGAATGGTTCGACTATTTCTATCAGTACGATAACCTCAACCTCGTTTCCGACATCATGGCAGACGACATCTACTGCGGAGGTTCGAACGAGGGCGACCAGCCGATTCTGGTCAAGACCCATTACTATACCGCAACGTCCATCGACTGCTGCAACCAAATCTGGACTATCGCCTATTCGGGTATCAACCGTGCCTGCATCGTGCTGGAATACGTCGATGGAGTGCCTGACATGAACGAGGAGACCAAAGCCCGCTACAAGGCCGAGGCTACGGTGATGAAGGCATACTACTACACGCTGCTGTGGAAGTTCTGGGGCAATGTTCCTTACTACGACAAGAACCTCAACTCGCCTTATCTGGCGGAACAACTCAACCACGACCAGGTTTACGAGAACATCGTTACCCGTCTGGAAGAGGCCATCGAGATGAACGCGCTGCCGATGAAGGTCGCAGCCGGCGAGGAGGGTCGTGCTTCGCTCGCAATGGCATACATGCTCTATGCCGAGGCGGTTATGTATCAGAACGACCAGACCCGCTACGGCAAGGCTCTGGGTTACATGAAGGAGATTATCAACTCGACGAGATATTCGCTCGTAGGCGACTATGCGAGCATCTGGCTCGAATCGGGCGAGTGGAATTCCGAGTCGATTTGGGAAATCAACTACACGTCGGAAGGCGGCGTGCGCGACTGGGATCACCCGATTGCTACCGGCGGAACGGTATATCCTATCCTTATCGGTATCGCGGGTTGCTCGACGACCTTCTCCGACGGCTGGGGTTTCGGAACCGTTGCCAAGTCGGCATACGACATGTACGACGAGAGCGACGTTCGCCGCGACGGCGGTATCCTCAACTGGGACAAGTTCGCTGCCGAGACCGGTGCCACCCGTTCTCCGCGCTGGCAGGATACGGGCTACTTCCTGTTGAAGTACATCGCCCGCGTAAACGGCAACCACGGCTATCTGGGCGACCCGAACATGAACCATGGCAACAACAACCGTATCTACCGCTATGCCGAGACGCTGCTTAACGCAGCCGAGTTGGCACTGCTGGTCGGCGAGGACGGTTCGGGTTATCTGAAAGAGGTGCGCGACCGTGCACACTGCAAGGATACCGGCACTTCGCGCGAGGATATCATTCAGGAGCGCCACAAGGAGTTCGTCGGCGAAGGCAAGCGTTACTGGGATTTGGTGCGCAGCGGATTGGCTCCTACCGTGCTTACCGCGGCTAACCACGAGTATCGTCAGGTAGACTGGTCGGAGTCGAAGAAGTACTGGCCGATTCCGCAGTCGGAGAAAGACAAGGACCCAAGCATCGTTCAGAACAACTATTAACAGTGAGTAAAATTCAGAATTATGAAAAGATTTCTTAAATATATAGCATGCGCTCTTGCGCTGCCTCTGCTGGCAGTCGGTTGTACGGCCGACTATCCCGAACCCGATGCGGCGGGACTGCCTCAGGCATCGGAACTCATTCCGATAATCGAAATCGATCAGGAAACGAACTACGTTACTTTCTCGGTTGAAAACAAAGGTGTAGTGCCTATGTGGATATTCGGCGAGGAGAAGATTGACGGCAAACCTGCCAAGAAATACGCTTATGCGCAGAACGGCGTGAAACTACGTATCCGCGAAGCCGGTGTGCATCAGGTGGAGTTGAAGGCTTACAACAAAAACGGTGTGTCGATTGGTTCCAAAATGTTGGAGTTCACGATGGATAACACCTATCGCGATCCGTTCGATGCATCGCCTTACATCAAGGCCCTGTCGAACGGCAGTTCACAGAACTGGATATGGAACTCGACCGTAGACGGCCACTTCGGATGCGGCCCGTCCGGCTCCGACGGCAAGGAGTGGTGGGCAGCCAAGGCCGGCGAGAAGAGCGACTGGAGTCTTTACGACGATATTCTGACGTTCACCGCCGACGGCGAATACACCTACGACCCGGCAGACGGTCAGGTTTACGTGAACAAGGATTCGGGCTTCAAGCCGGAGTTCTATCTCAACGACGACAACGACTATGTCGCACCTATCGAGAAGTTTACGACGACCTACACGATTGAGAACGGATGGAACGGAGCCGGTATCGAGGAGATTTACCTCGTGCTGCCTGCCAACACCAACCTCTCGTACATTCCTAACCGTACTGCATACGCCGAGCCTCGCTTCCGCTTCATCGAAACCGCTGTCGGCAGCATCAAGAAGGCTATGAAACTCGTCATGGATACTCCGACCGAGAACGGTGGCGGCGGTATCGCATGGTACTACGAGTTCGTTCCGGCTGCCAAAGTCGTAACGGCAGAGGAGATGCTCGCCGGTACCGATGCCAACGGAAAGGTTTGGATTATGGACGCCGCTGCACCGGGTCACCTCGGCTGCGGTCCGTCGCCGGAAGAGCCAGCTGGCTGGTGGTCGGCTAATCCGAACGACAAGGCCGATTCGGGTATGTACGACAACGAACTGACATTCTATCCTGACGGCAAATATGTATTCAACCCGGGCCCTGACGGTCTGATTTACATCAACTGGGGCTGTACGGTAATCGGTCCTAATCCGGGTGTGGAACCTGACCTTTCGATTGAGTGGCAGGTACAGGAGGGAACCTATACCTTCGTGAACGACGTGATTACGCTGCCTGAGGGCTTCGTTATCGGCTACGTTCCGGGCGATGCAATCTATCAGTCCCCTGTATTCCGCGTTACGGAACTTACTGAAACCAACATGACGCTCGTGGCTGCACTGGAAGGCATTTCGTGGCAGTACAAGTTCGTCGCACGCGACATAAAACCTGCGTCGATGACTTTCGACGGCGTAGAGTTCGTCAGCGGCATGGTCGAGACCTCGCTCTCGAAGGGCGCCGACATCACCGTTACGGGCATCGACCTGAATGCGGCATGGATTGACCCCGACTATTTCACTTTGAAGGATGCGAATACGCTTACGTTCAATGCCATGAGCGGCGACTACCGCGTGGTTTGGGACGGCACCTGGTTCAAGGTGCTTCCGTTGAAGAACGGCGAGACTGCTACCTACGACAATGCCGGCGCACTGTGGATTATCGGTGACGGCGGCGGCAAACCGGATGCAGGCCACCTCATCGGCTGGGTTACCGAGAATGCGCTGCCATGCGCCCGCATCGACGACAACACCTACCGCATCACCCTCTACATGAAGGCGGAAGGCGGCAGCATCAAGGTGTTCGGTCAGGCTAACTGGGGAGTCGAGTGGACGAAGGACAAGTACGGCAAGGTCGAGGACAACGGATTCTTCAATATTCCTGAATCCGACGGCAACATCCATACCGTCGACGGTGCGGAAGCGGGTTACTACACCTTCACGTTCGTCGACAACGGCGGTGTGCTCGACATGTCCGTAAACAAGGCCAAGTTCGGCGACACGACAATCTACGACCCGAAAGCACCGCAGAATATGTGGCTCTCGATGAATATCCGCGAGATGTTCTACTACTACGCTCCGGGATGGGCGCAGATTGCAAATCCGGAACTCGAATCCAACGGCAACAATTATACGGTTACGCTGCCGGAGGCTACGAGCGACCAGTGGCAGGCGCAGATGGCGTTCAAGACCGACATGTCGTCGAGCTCCGACAAGACCTACGACTTCTATCTGGTGATTAGTTCGACCGAGGACCATCCGGGCGTTACCATCAAACTGGTTAAGGAAGGCGACGACGGCGTATTCTACTTCGCCGACCGCCACCCTCTGACGGCTTACGACGAGTTCGTCTACAAGATGCCTAACATGGCGGGCATCGATATGGAGTCGATTAACCTCTTCTTCGATTTCGGCGGTTGTGCGGCCGGCACGAAGGTTACTATCAAGGATATTCTGTTCCAGGAACATCGCGAAGAGTAATATCCGGATTGCGTGAGGGCGGGGTCTTCGGCGAAGACTTCGCCCCGCGTCTTTCCGAGCCAAGAAATGTATTCGAAAATGAAACGTATGTTATCAACTCTGCTTATGTTCTCGGCACTTGTGCTGGGAGCCTGCACCGAACCGAATGTGGATAATCCCGCACCATCGGGCAACGATATCCGGCTTTCGCAGGAGAGCCTTTCGCTGACGGCTGCCGCAGCGACCGAGAGCATCACCGTCGAGGCCTCGGGCGACTGGGGCGTCACGTCGAAGGATACGTCGTGGTGTACGGTGACGCCGGGCGGCGGTGTGGCAGGCACTTCGACGGTGCGTGTAACCGTCGGTGAAAACAAGAGCGGCGACGTGCGCCGCACGAATATCGTGTTCCGCACGACAAAGGGCGAGAAAATCCTGCCCGTCGAACAGAACTACGAAATCGAGGCTGTGCAGATTGCCGATGCGGCTTTCCGCAAGGCGCTGCTCGAACAGTTCGACACAGACGGCGACGGCATCCTGAGCACCAAAGAGGCGGCTGCCGTGACGCGTCTGGAACTTTCGGGCAAGGGCATCGGGTCGATGGCTGAACTCAACGACCTGTTCCGCGGCGTAACTTATCTCGACTGCTCGAACAACCGTTTGACCGAACTCGACGTAACGGAACTCACGCAGCTGACCTATCTCGACTGCTCGGGCAACCGTCTTACGTCGCTCGACATTCGCAATCAGCAGTCGCTGACGACCTTCGACGCGACGTCGAATCCCGATTTGAAGACCATCTACGTCTGGACGGGATTCAAGGCGGGCGCAGGATTCAAAAAGCCGGATTCCGCCGAGTGGGTCGAACCCGACATACCGACTCCGGCAGGCTATCGCCTCGTTTGGCAGGACGAGTTCAACGATGCGGGCGAGACGCTCCCTTCGACTGCCAAATGGTGGTACGAAACCGGTGACGGCGGCTGGGGCAACAACGAGTTGCAGGACTATGTGTCGGGCAGATACGGCGACGAGAAACTCGCGCTCGTGTCGAACGGCACGCTGAAAATCATTGCTAAGAAAATCGGCGGCAAGGTGCGCTCCATCCGCATGAACACGCTCGACGGATGGACTTACGGCTACTTCGAGGCACGTCTGAAACTGCCCGCAGGCAAGGGTACGTGGCCGGCGTTCTGGATGATGCCGAAGAACTTCAAGACGTGGCCGGGCGACGGCGAAATCGACATTATGGAGGAGGTGGGCTACAACCCTAACCGCTGTTCGTCGAGCATCCACTGCAACGCCTACAACCATACGATAGGCACGCAGAAGACCAACGAAATCCTTATAGCGACGGCACAGACGGAGTTCCATACATACGCCGTGGAGTGGACGGAGAATTATCTGAAATTCTATTTCGACGGCAAACTGCATTTCACTTTCACCAACGACAAGAAGGGCGACTACAATACATGGCCGTTCTACAATCCGTTCTATCTGAAACTCAACCTCGCATGGGGCGGCAACTGGGGCGGTGCACAGGGTATCGACGAGAGTTGCCTGCCTGCCGTTTACGAAGTCGATTACGTGCGTGTGTTCAAGAAGATAGAATAGTTAAAAAGTTATAAATCGGATGAAAAAACTGAATATAGCAATTTTCGGAGCCTCGCTGCTCCTTTTGCTCGGAGGCTGCACCGAAAAGAGCGACATCGACCGCAAAGTCGATGAACTGCTCTCGAAGATGACGCTGCGCGAGAAAATCGGACAGATGCATCAGGTTTCGGGCGGCGCCAATCTCGCCGAAGCCGCAGCGAAGGGCGAAATCGGTTCGATTCTGAACTGTGTCGATCCCGACGAAATCAATGCCGTGCAACGTGCGGCGGTAGAGCGAAGCCGGCTCGGCATTCCGGTAATCGTGGGCCGCGACGTTATCCACGGTTTCCGTACGATTTTCCCTATTCCGCTGGGTCTGGCGGCGACGTTCGACCCTGCACTCGTCGAACGCGGCGCACGTGTCGCAGCCGTCGAGGCTACGGCGTCGGGCGTGAGATGGACTTTCTCGCCGATGCTCGATATCGCACGCGACCCGCGCTGGGGACGTGTGGCGGAAGGTTCGGGCGAAGACCCGTACCTCGACAAACTGATGGGCGTTGCCATGGTGCGCGGCTATCAGGGCGACGACTTCGCCGACCCGTCGTCGATGGCGGCCTGCATCAAGCACTTCGTCGGTTACGGTGCCGCCGAGGGCGGTCGCGACTACAATTCGACGATGATTTCGGAACGCTCGCTGCGAAACACTTATTTCCCTGCTTTCCGGGCTTGTGTCGATGCCGGAGCGCTCACGCTCATGACTTCGTTCAACGAGATTGACGGTATCCCGTCTACGGGCAACGATTTCCTGCTGCGCGACGTTCTGCGCGGCGAGTGGGGATTCGACGGCATGGTCGTTACCGACTGGAACTCGTCGGGCGAGATGATTGCCCACGGATTCGCTGCGGATTTGAAGCATGCCACCGAGGAGTCGGTCAATGCGGGCGTCGATATGGATATGATGTCGTTCGGATTCATCAACTTTATCGAGGAGCTCGTCAAGGAGGGCAGGATTGCCGAATCGACAGTCGATGATGCCGTCCGCAACATCCTCCGCCTGAAATTCCGACTGGGGCTGTTCGACAATCCGTATGTCGATGCAGCGCAGACGCGTGCTGCGGCCTATACGCCCGAGCATCTCGATGCCGCCCGCGAAAGTGCCGCCGAGTCCGCCATTCTGTTGAAGAACGACGGTGTGCTGCCGCTGGAAAACGTGCGTACGATTCTGGTAACCGGTCCTATGGCCGACGCGCCTTACGACCAGTTGGGAACGTGGGCATTCGATGGCGAACCGGAGCATACGGTAACGCCGCTGGCTGCACTGCGCAAGCGCTACAACGTGATTTACGAACCGGGACTCGCTTACAGCCGCGACAACAGTACGGCTGATTTCGCAAAGGTGCGTGCGGCTGCTGCACGTGCCGAGGCTGCCGTGGTATTCGTCGGCGAGGAGGCAATCCTCTCGGGAGAGGCGCATTCGCTCTCCGTCCTGAACTTGCAGGGCGCACAGAGCCGTCTGATTGCCGAAGTGAAAAAGAGCGGCAAACCGGTTGTCGTAGTCGTTATTGCGGGCCGTCCGCTGACTATCGAGCGCGATTTGGCTTACTGCGACGCAATGCTCTATTCGTTCCATCCGGGAACGATGGGCGGCGAGGCGCTGGCGGATATTATCCAGGGACGTATCGCTCCGTCGGGCAAGACGCCTATGACTTTCCTGCGTGATGCGGGACAGGCGCCGTTCTACTATAACCACAACAATTCGGGACGTCCTTGCAACGGTACGGAGACGCTGTTGGAGGATATTCCGCTCCATGCGGGACAGACTTCGCTCGGTTGCACGTCCTACTATCTCGATACGGGCTACGGCCCGCTCTTCCCGTTCGGCTACGGACTGTCGTACACGACGTTCGCCTATTCGAACATCGCGCTCAACCGCACGGCGTTCAAGCAGGACGACACTCTGGTCGTCGAGTTCGATTTGACGAATACGGGCAGCCGCGACGGTGTCGAGGTCGCACAGCTCTATACGCGCGATTTGGTCGGTTCGGTCGTCCGTCCGGTCAAGGAGCTGAAACGCTTCGAGCGCGTGGCTCTCGCGGCAGGCGAGACGAAGCGCGTGCGCTTCGAACTGCCGATAGCGGAACTCGCATTCTGGAATCGCGACATGAAATATGCTGTCGAACCGGGCGATTTCCAACTGTGGGTGGCCGGCGATTCCGCCTCGGGCGAAGCCCATTCGTTTGTCGTGGAATAACGGCGCGACTATTGACAAACATATCCGGCACCTTTGATGGAGCCGGATATGTTTTTTGCATCCTGTAAACATATTTACAGAATCCGCCGACGTCTGTTTATTAAGAAAATTAAGGGATTAACTTCGCTATGCTCGGCTTCCGCCTCGCACCGCTCGTTTTTCCCTCG